>NZ_JAEKJR010000002.1:2100000-2278604 GCF_017303155.1 Microbulbifer salipaludis | reverse complement strand
TGACGACAATAGAGTTGTGGAACCACCTGATCCCTTGCCGAACTCAGAAGTGAAACGCAACATCGCCGATGGTAGTGTGGGGCTTCCCCATGTGAGAGTAGGTCATCGTCAGGCTTCTAAATAAAAGAAAGGGCCACCCATTTGGGTGGCCCTTTTTTATTTGGGATATGGTGAATTACTGCCACTACTTCGCAGTACCCTGTAGAAATATACCGAACAAAAAAAAGCCCTGACCGCATTAGCGATCAGGGCTTTCTTATGCTGCTCAGCCAGTAACGGTCAATGCCGCATTAGAACCGCACAACCAATCCTTTGGCTTTGGGGTAAACGGCCACCTGAAAATCAGCAGCTTGTTCGCGGAGGGCAGTCAGTTGTTGATTCTCGGAACTGTTCCAGTACTTTTCCGCCAACTCCATACAGGAAAAGCGGGTGACTAGACTGACGGGCGTGACCGAATCGGAAGCGGAGAACAGTTGCGCCGGTTGCTCGTCCATTAGCATACGCCCCGAGGTGGATGTCTCGCTGAGGGATTGCTTGAGGGCCTGGTGGTATTGCTCCAGCGCACTGGTGTCCCGCACTGAACCACTTTGAACAAGGTACACCGGCTCGTTACAGGTGTCTTGATGCGCCGTGCTTTCTGACTCATTAACGCTTACATAGATACATCCACTGAGGGAAAAGGCGCAAACTGCGGTCATCAGGGGTTTCAGCATAGTAGAACTCATTGTCTTCATTGTGGTTGTTCCTGTTGGACGCAGTGACAGAAAATTTAGATGCACTGACCGGCTCCTCCTGAGCTAAACAACCCCGTACCGGGCAAAAGTCCAGTAACGAAGAAAGGGTACCAAACAAAAAAGCCCTGACTGCTTTCGCAATCAGGGCTTTTTTGTTTGGTACCAGAGGCCGGACTCGAACCGGCACACCCGTTAAGGCGGGGGATTTTGAATCCCCTGTGTCTACCAATTTCACCACTCTGGCAGTTTCACAAGCGAAGGTCAGCCTTGGCTTGGAAAGGACGATGATTATAGCGATGGGCCGGTTTTGGTCAACTGGATTTGGCTACGGGAGTGCTTTCCGTTAGCATTCGCGGCCAATCAATAACCACCTAGACTGAGTTCATGCAACGCCAGGATTTCTATTTCGATCTGCCGGAATCTCTCATTGCCAAAGCGCCTACCGAAGAGCGCCGGGGTAGTCGTCTTTTGTGTCTCGATGGTGAAACGGGCGCGCTGGCGCATCGCCGCTTCAGCGATCTTCTTGATCTCGTAGAGCCCGGTGATCTGCTCGTGTTTAACGATACCCGGGTGATACCGGCGCGGCTATTTGCGCACAAAGCCAGTGGCGGTCGTCTGGAGATACTGATTGAGCGGGTGTTGGACGAGCATCGTGCATTGGCGCACATCCGCTCGAGCAAGTCGCCGAAACCCGGTAGCGAGATCCTGCTGGAGGATGGGACGGTCCTGAAGATGGTGGACCGACACGACGCCCTGTTTGAGCTGGCGTTTCCGGAAGAGGGTGCGCTTGCGGTGCTGGAGCGTCTCGGGCATATGCCGCTGCCCCCGTATATTGACCGCGCCGACACGGAGTCTGACAAGGAGCGCTACCAGACCGTATACAGTCGCAACGCGGGGGCGGTAGCGGCCCCCACCGCCGGCCTGCATTTCGATGAGGAGATGATCGAGTCCCTGCGCGACAAGGGGGCGGAAACCGCGTTCGTCACCTTGCATGTGGGCGCGGGTACCTTCCAGCCGGTACGTGTCGACGATATCCACACCCACAAGATGCACACCGAGATCCTGGACGTGCCGGAATCAGTGTGCACGGCGGTTGCCGCGTGCAAGGCGCGCGGTGGGCGGGTGATTGCGGTGGGCACCACCAGTGTTCGCGCGCTGGAGAGTGCTGCGGCATCGGGCGAGTTGAAGCCTACCAGGGGGGAGACCGATATCTTTATCTACCCCGGTTATACCTTCAAGGTGGTGGATCGTCTGATCACCAACTTCCACTTGCCCGAGTCCACGCTGTTGATGCTGGTAAGTGCCTTCGCGGGTTATCAGCACACCATGCAGGCGTACTCGGCTGCGGTGGAAAACGAGTATCGTTTCTTCAGTTATGGCGATGCGATGCTGATTGAGCGCAATTCCGCGGTAGACCCGGCGGAAGTGGGGCGAAAGTAACCATTTTCAGCCGGAATGGTTGGTGTACGGGCCAGGGTGTAAGCGCACGGTTTTGGCCACAGTTTTCGAGGAGAGCGTCTTGAGCCGCGAGTGTTTTATGAAGTTTGAAGTGGATACCACGGACGGCAAGGCGCGCCGTGGACGTCTGCGTTTCCCCCGCGGTGTGGTGGAGACGCCGGCGTTTATGCCGGTAGGTACATACGGTACCGTGAAAGGCATGCTGCCACGGGATGTGGAGGCGATTGGGGCGCATATCATTCTCGGGAACACCTTCCACCTGATGTTGCGCCCTGGCACCGAGGTCATCAAGGCGCACGGTGACCTGCACGATTTCATGCAGTGGCAGGGCCCGATTCTTACGGATTCCGGCGGTTTCCAGGTATTCAGCTTGGGCAAGATGCGCAAAATCAGTGAGGAGGGTGTCTCCTTTAAATCTCCGGTAGACGGCAGCCCGGTGTTCGTCGGGCCGGAAGAGTCCATGCAGGTACAGAAAGACCTGGGCTCGGATGTGGTGATGATTTTTGACGAATGTACGCCCTATCCCGCAACACCGGACGAGGCGCGCAAATCCATGGAGCTGTCACTGCGCTGGGCCAAGCGCTCCAAGGATGCGCATGGCGACAGTCCATCGGCCCTGTTCGGGATCGTACAGGGGGGCATGTACCCTGAGCTGCGGGATATCTCCCTGGCGGGGCTGACGGATATCGGCTTTGATGGGTATGCCATTGGTGGGCTGTCTGTGGGCGAACCCAAGGACGAGATGATCAAGGTTCTGGACCACCTTGCGTACAAGATGCCGGAGGACAAGCCCCGCTACCTCATGGGTGTGGGCAAGCCTGAAGACCTGGTGGAGGGGGTTCGCCGCGGTGTCGACATGTTTGACTGTGTGATGCCCACGCGCAATGCCCGCAATGGCCACCTGTTTACCTTTGCCGGGGTGGTAAAGATCCGCAATGCCAAGCATCGTTACGATACGGGTCCTCTGGAGGAGGGCTGCGACTGTTACACCTGTGAAAACTTCTCCCGCAGTTACCTGCACCACCTGGACAAGTGCGGCGAAATCCTTGGCTCCCAGCTCAATACCATCCACAACCTGCGTCACTACCAGAGGCTGATGCTGCAGTTGCGTGAGGCAATCGCCGAAGGCAGGCTGGAAGCGTATGTGGCCTCCTTCTATGAAGGGTTGGGGCGAGAGGTGCCTGCCCTCGGGTAGACCGTGTGGGTGCTGATTTGTGCCACCTGCCTATCCCCGTATAATCAGCCCCCGACTTGGATACGTGGGCCGGCTGGCTTGTAATCATCCGGTGCCGACCGCATATCGTCAGTTATCGAAAAAATGTGCCCGTGGAGCGGGCCACTCCAACAATGAGAACCGCATGAACCGCTTCCCCCTCTGGAAATATCTCCTGATTCTGATCATTACCGGGTTGGGGCTGTTGTACGCAGCGCCGAACCTGTACCGCCCCGACCCTGCCGTGCAGGTCTCCGGTCAATCCACTGCGTTGAAAATTGATCAAAATGTGCTCACCGAGGTCCAGAAGGCACTGGACGAGGCTGGAATCGGCTATTTTGGCGGCGAGGTTCAGGACAAGTCGGTACTGGTCCGTCTCAAGTCCATTGAGGAGCAGCTCCCGGCCAAGCGCGCAATTCAGGAATTCCTGGGTCACGGTGAGTATGTTGTGGCGCTGAACCTGGCGCCCACGACCCCTGAGTGGTTGCAAAACCTGGGCGCGAGCCCGATGAAGCTCGGTCTCGACCTGGCCGGTGGTGTGCACTTCCTGATGGAAGTGGATACCAATTCTATCGTGAAGACCAATATGGAAGGCTACGTCGCCGACGTGAAGTCCAAACTGCGTGCCGCCAAAGCGCGCTACCGCAGTGTGGACCTGAGGGACGACAGGGAAATCGTGGCCCGATTCCGCGATGAAGAATTGCGCACGCTCGGCTTGCGTACACTGCGTAAGGAATTCCCCACCCTGCAATTTAGCGAAGCTGGCGGCGGCAGCAACCTTGAAATCCGCGCGACCTTGTCCGAGCAGGAAATCAAGCAGCTGGAAGATTATGCGGTCACCCAGAACCTGACCACCCTGCGCAACCGGGTAAACGAGCTGGGGGTTGCGGAGCCCATCGTGCAGCGCCAGGGGCGCAACCGGATCGTGGTCGAGTTGCCGGGTGTACAGGATACGGCGGAAGCCAAACGTATCATTGGTAAAACCGCCAACCTTGAATACCGCATGGAAGCCAAGTCGGACACATTGGTCACCAGCAAAGAGTACTTTGAATTCCGCGACGAGCAGGAGCGCGCTGCTTACGGCGGTGCCTGGCTGGAACGCAAGATCATCATTTCCGGCGAGCGAGTGACGGATGCCCGGGTTGGTTACGACGAGAGCGGATTCCCGCAGGTGAATATCACGCTGGATTCCCGCGGCGGCGAGATGATGCATCGCGCCACCTGGAAAAACGTCGGCCGCCGGATGGGAACGCTGTTCGTCGAGAGTCGCTTCACCCCGGAAAAACAGCTGGACGCGGAAGGCAACGAGGTCATCGTGCAGAAGCGCACCGATGACAAGAAGATCATCAGCCTGGCGACCGTACAGAGCCCACTGGGCCGCCAGTTCCGTACCACCGGCCTGGGTAGCCCGGCTGAGGCACAGGAACTGGCACTGTTACTGCGTTCGGGTGCCCTGGCGGCTCCCATGTACTTTGTGGAAGAGCGCGTGATTGGCCCGTCCCTCGGTGCGGACAATATCAAGGTCGGTGTGACCTCGGTGCAGATCGGTCTGCTCGCGGTGGTCATCTGTATGCTGGTTTTCTACCGGGTCTTCGGGCTCGCGGCGAATATCGCACTGGCGACCAACCTGGTGTTGCTGGTGGCCGTGATGTCGATCCTGGGGGCCACTCTCACCCTGCCGGGTATTGCCGGTATGGTACTGACTATCGGTATGGCGGTGGATGCCAATGTACTGATCTTCTCGCGGATACGGGAGGAGCTACGCAACGGCTTGCCTCCACAGTCAGCGATCAACGCCGGTTTCGACAACGCCTACAGTGCGATTGTGGATGCCAACATCACCACCCTGATTGTGGCGGTGATCCTCTATGCCATCGGCTCTGGCCCGGTGCAGGGCTTCGCGGTGACGCTGTCCATCGGCATTCTCACCTCCATGTTCAGTGCCATTATGGGCACGCGCGCATTGATCAATTTGTTCTACGGCGGCCGCCGCGTACAGAAACTGTGGATTTAAGGGGACGGTGATGAGCACTACCAAAGAAGAAAACGGCAAGATCACCGAGTATATGGGCAAGCGCGTATACGACTTCATGCGCTGGCGCAAAGTGGCTGCGGCCATGTCGCTGATCCTGGTGATCGCCTCTATTGTGGCCCTGGCCACCAATGGCCTGAAGCTCGGTCTGGACTTTACCGGCGGCACCCAGATCGAAGTCGGCTATGAGAATCCACCGAAGATCGAAGATGTTCGCAGCCAATTGGCACAGGCTGGATTTGAAGGCGCCGCGGTGGTGCGTTTCGGCTCTGACAGCGAGCTGCTGATCAAGCTTCCCCCGGAAGTTGCGGTAAAGCAGACACAGCAAAATGCCCGCGATGCGGAAGCGACCAACTCCATTGGGGACAAAGTGGTTGGGGCCTTGCGCCAGCACTCTGACGGGCGTATCGACCTGCGGCGGGTGGAAATGATGGGCCCGCAGATCGGTGAAGAGTTGCGCGATGACGGTGGCCTGGGCATGTTGTTCGCGCTAGCGGTGGTGATGGCGTATGTGGCGCTGCGTTTCCAGTACAAGTTTGCGATCGGTGCCGTGGTGGCCCTGATACACGATGTGATCATTGTGCTCGGATTTTTCGCGATTCTGCGCCTAGACTTCGACCTGACGGTGCTCGCCGCGGTGCTGGCGGTGATCGGCTACTCGATCAACGACACCATCGTGGTGTACGACCGGGTGCGGGAGAACTTCCGCAAGGTGCGGCAGGCTGAGCCCGATGAAGTAATCAATATTTCCATGAGCCAGACGCTGAGCCGGACCTTCATGACCTCCTTCACCACCTTGCTGGTGCTGTGGGCCCTGCAGTTCTTCGGTGGCGAACTGATCCACAACTTCTCGCTGGCACTGATTGTGGGTGTCATCATCGGTACCTTCTCCTCCGTGTATGTGGCTGCCAATATCCTGATGGCGATGAATATCACCAAGGAAGACTTGATGCCGCCGGTTAAGGAAGGTGCGGAGCTGGATGAGATGCCCTGAAATCAAGGGCATTAAGTTCAGGCACAAAAAAGGCGGGATTGATCCCGCCTTTTTTGTGCCTGCTTTTTGTACCCGGGCGCTAGCGCCTGCCAGTATCTATCGCGGTTGCACATAGTTTCTGTCCTGCCGGTCACCGTCCGCTGTGCGGTTTCACAATAAGCTCAGCACGCGATAACGGTGTGTATCAGGTATCAGGCGCGCGGTTTTTTGCCGAGCGTGATGTGCTTGGGGCCGGAAGTGTTGGTCTGGCCGCTGACACCTTTGGGTACCTGCTCAATCTGCCCGCCGTTGGCGAGGAACGCCTGAATCTGGGATTCGATGGCTTCGCGTGACTCGGTTGAGACTGTTTCCTTACTGCGTTTGCTGGCGCTGGATGCTTTCTTAGCCACAATACTGTCCACTTTTATGTATGAGCGGTAGATAATACCGCAATTTGTGCAAAAAATCACCCGCCATGGGGCGGCGGTGGCGGGCGGGGCGTCAGGGCGCCTGCGGTGACAGGCGCGTCGCTCATCGGAGGAGGGCAAAATTCGCTAGAAAAGGCTGGTAAATCAGGGGGTTACCTGGCCGATGTGGGGGACTCGGTACGATCTACCCGGCTGTTGTGTGCAACAAAGTAGGCCCCCAGGTAGTGGGCATAATTGACCCCGGTGTTACTGACATAATCGCCACTGGCTTGCTTGCCGCCCGACCAGGCATGGCCCACACCATCCAGCCACAGCATGGATACCCGTCCATCCTGCCACAAGGTTTCGGTCGCGGTGTGCCCGCCCTCGCTAAAGGTGCTGGTTTCCGGGAGCTGCTCCACCTGGTACACGCCCGCCATGCCCTGGGCATTTTGCTGGTTGTAGCAGGCGTTGACTGTCTTGTCGTCGGTTCCGTGGGTGATGGACGCGATCTGGGTTGCGAAATGCTCGGCATTGCTTCCCGCATAGTCGAGGCAGCGGTTGGTGACATCGGCGGCTTCACAGCGGCCAATGGCGCCACTGGGGCTGGTGCCGATACTTGGCCCGGCGCTCACACCAACCCCGGCAAACACATCCGGTGCGATACAGGCGGTGGTGTTGGCAAACACGGCCCCGGAGGAAAGCCCGGCAATGTATACCTGGTTCGGGTCGATATCGCGGGCGCTGTCATCGCTCATGGTCTCGGCCAGGCTGATCAGGTTTTTGTAGTCACCCGAAGAGCGGGATCTGGCGTCTTCCCAGTAGGACCAGCAGTTGTAGCCGGCTTTGTGCTTGGCGTCCGGCACCGCGACCACCATGCCGTAGGTTTCTGCGGCGCCTTCGAGGTCGGCGGTCAGGTAGCTATCAATGGACTGAACGCAACCGTGCAGGAGTACCAGCAAGGATTTGCCGTCGCCGATGGGGGAGCGGCTATCGGGGGTGTAAATATGAACCTTGTCGAAGCCGCCTAAGGGCACATTGTGTTGCCAGCTTCCGGCTGAGGTATAGCTTGTAGCTGCTGCCAGCAGGGCGCCGATACCGGCACCCAGCAGCGTGCGCCTAGTGCGCTCGATCATCACATTCACCGCTATTGTTATGGGACCTGCCCCGAGCCTAGCGGGCCTGGTGAGTGAGGGGTATGCGACTTAGGTAGTACGGTAGTAGCACGGCCGCGGTTGGGCCACGCAGGGGCTGGCGAGAGTGCTTACGCGCTTTCCCCGTCCGGCGTCAGGTCCTGCTCGCCGGCAGCCGGTGGGCTCAGTGGCCAGCCACCGAGGTCACGCCAGCGGTTGACGATGCCGCAAAACAGTTCGGCGGTTTTTTGCGCGTCGTACTCCGCGGAATGCGCGGCATTGTTGTCGAACTCGATGCCGGCGGTCTGGCAGGCCTTGGCGAGCACCGTCTGGCCGTAAGCAAGGCCCGCCAGGGTTGCGGTATCCATACAGGAGAATGGGTGGAAGGGGTTGCGTTTCACGCCGCACCGTTCCACGGCAGCATTGATGAAGCCCAGATCGAAGTGCGCGTTGTGGGCCACCATGATCGCCCGGGTACAGCTATGGGACTTGATGGCGCTGCGAATCTTGCGAAAAAGCTCGGGCAGCGCGATCTCTTCGGGCCAGGCGTCCCGGTCGGGCGATTCCAGGTCGATGCCGGTGAAGTCCAGCGCGGACTGCTCGATATTGGCACCTTCAAACGGTTCGATATGGAAACTGTGGGTCTCCTCGGCAAACAGGGTTCCGTCGTCATCCATATTCAGGATGACCGCGGACACCTCCAGCAAGGCATCGGTGCGGGCATTGAAGCCCGCGGTTTCCAGATCCAGAACCACCGGTAGAAAACCGCGGAATCTTTGGGCCAGGAGGCTCTTGGGGCCTTGGGGCGTTTCTGCTGGGGTCACGGGAATCCTGAATAATCTATCAAACGAACAAACGGTGCGGCGCTTGTGTGCGCCAACCTCGGCTTAAACTCTGCGCCAGTTCAGTGTTTCGCCGGCTGCCAGCGGAATCAGGGCCTCTTCGCCCATCGGCAGGCCGGAGGGGAGTGTCCACGGCTCGCGCACCAGGGTGATGGTATCCGAGTTGCGCGGTAGCCCGTAAAAGTCCGGCCCGAAGTCACTGGCGAAGCCTTCTAGCTTGTCCAGTTTGCCTGCTCGCTCGAACGCCTCGGCATACAGCTCGATGGCACTGTAAGCGGTGTAACAGCCGGCACAGCCGCACGCGGTTTCTTTCTTGCCCTGCGCATGCGGGGCGGAGTCGGTGCCAAGGAAGAACTTCGGACTGCCACTGGTGGCCGCTTCGATCAGCGCATTCTGGTGGTAACCGCGCTTGAGGATCGGCAGGCAGTAATAGTGGGGGCGAATCCCGCCAACCAGCATGTGGTTGCGATTGTACAGCAGGTGGTGCGCGGTGATGGTGGCAGCCACGCCTTCCCGCGCTTGGGCAACAAACTCCGCGGCGTGCGCCGTGGTGATGTGTTCCAGCACGATCTTGAGGCTGGGGAAATCCTCCACCACGGGGCCCAATATGGTCTCGATGAAAATGCGTTCCCGGTCGAAGATATCGATGTCGCTGGTGGTGACTTCTCCGTGCAGCAGTAGTTTCATGCCACAGGATTGCATCGCTTCGAGGGCCGGGTAGATGTTGGCAATATCTGTCACCCCGGAGTCCGAGTTGGTGGTGGCGCCAGCCGGGTAGAGCTTGGCGGCCACCACGCCGGCAGCGTGGGCCTGTTGCACAACCTCGGGCGTGGTGTTGTCGGTGAGGTAAATCACCATCAGTGGCGTAAAGCTCTTGCCCTGCGGTACTGCAGATTCAATGCGCGCCTTGTACGCCAGCGCGTCGTTGGCGTTCACCACGGGTGGTACCAGGTTGGGCATGATGATCGCCCGCTGGAATTGCTCTGCGGCGTCGCCCACGGTACGTGTCAGCGCCGCGCCATCGCGCAAATGAATGTGCCAGTCGTCAGGTTTACGCAGAGTAATTTGCTGTTTCGGCTCCACCGAATATCTCCTCCCGGATTGATCGCGGCGCCGATGCTACCCGAAGCGCCAGTAAATTGCGAAAGCTGCCGCAAATGCCTTTTCTGCAAGCAGTTTGTGTGTAAAGTGATCAGGTGGCACCGGTTGCCCGGAGAACAATCCGGCGACGCTCGTTGTGGAGCTAGTCGTAACCGTTTCTAGGCGCTACAATCCCGCCCCGAAAAAAGGCGGCCTGTCCGCCGTTCCTGGGCACTCATCCAAAAATAACCCCCCCAGACCGAGCGTTAAATAGGCGCTTTGCTCGCTGCGGCGGCATCATTGCCTATAGTGACGGCACTTCCCGTGCAAACGGGCCCACTATACAGAGGATAGTAATGAGTAAGATCGACAAGGTGGTGCTGGCGTATTCTGGTGGTCTCGATACTTCAGTGATCGTGCGCTGGCTTCAGGATACCTATGGTTGTGAAGTCGTCACGTTTACCGCGGATATTGGTCAGGGGGAAGAGGTAGAGCCCGCGCGCGCCAAGGCAGAAGCGCTTGGCGTGAAGGAAATCTACATCGACGACCTGCGCGAAGAGTTCGTGCGGGACTTTGTGTTCCCCATGTTCCGCGCCAATACCATCTATGAAGGGGAGTACCTTCTGGGCACCTCCATCGCCCGTCCCCTGATTGCCAAGCGGCTGATTGAGATCGCCAACGAGACCGGCGCAGATGCCATCTCGCACGGCGCCACCGGTAAGGGCAACGACCAGGTGCGCTTTGAACTGGGCGCCTACGCGCTGAAGCCGGGCATTCAGGTGATTGCACCGTGGCGTGAGTGGGACCTGAATTCTCGCGAAAAGCTCATGCAATACTGCGAGCAACACAAGATCCCGGTGGATTTCTCCAACAAAAAGAAAAAGTCGCCGTACTCCATGGACGCCAACCTGCTGCACATTTCCTATGAAGGCGGTGTGCTTGAGGAGCCCTGGGCGGAAGCGGAAGACGATATGTGGCGCTGGAGTGTCAGCCCTGAAGCAGCGCCGGACCAGCCTACTTATATTACCTTGCAGTTTGAGCAGGGCGATCCCGTCGCGATCGATGGTGAGCGCATGAGTCCAGCCACGTTGCTGGAGAAACTGAACAAGCTGGGTGGCGCCAATGGCATCGGGCGACTGGATATCGTGGAAAACCGTTACGTGGGCATGAAATCCCGCGGTTGCTACGAAACCCCCGGCGGCACCATTTTGATGAAGGCGCACCGCGCTATCGAATCCATTACCCTGGATCGTGAAGTCGCTCACCTTAAAGACGAGTTGATGCCGCGTTACGCCAAGCTGATTTACAACGGCTACTGGTGGTCTCCGGAGCGCCGGATGCTGCAGGCGGCCATTGACGAATCGCAGGCGGTGGTAAACGGAGAGGTGCGACTGAAGTTGTACAAGGGAAGTGTCACAGCGGTTGGCCGCCGTTCAGAAGACAGCTTGTTTGATGAAAAAATAGCCACCTTCGAGGACGACGCTGGTGCCTACGACCAGAAAGATGCCGAAGGCTTCATCAAGTTGAACGCTCTCAGGCTGCGAATTGCCGCAGGTAAGGGCAGAGACTTGATCTAAATCAGCCGGAGGCGGCGATTACAGCGTTTAAATCGTCGCTTCTGTGCCCGCCCGGTCTACCGTGAAGGGTATAGCCGCTATTTGGGTGGCGGTCCCCTCGCGGTTGACGGAAATGAACCTTAAAAAAGCAACGGAAGTTACACAATGACGACAACGGTGGCAGAGGCCGGCAAGTTGCCGGACTATGACTACAACATCGTGCGCCAGTTCACCATCATGTCGGTGGTCTGGGGCATTGTTGGGATGGCTGTCGGCGTATTGATCGCCGCACAGCTCGCATGGCCTTCGCTGAATGACCTTTGGCAGCCCTTCACGAACTTTGGGCGCCTGCGCCCACTGCACACCAATGCGGTGATCTTCGCGTTTGGTGGCAGCGTGCTGTTCGCAACTTCCTACTATGTGGTGCAGCGCACCTGCCAGACCCGCCTGTGGGGTGGATGGCTGATCCCCTTCACCTTCTGGGGTTGGCAAATCGTCATTGTGTCCGCGGCGATTACATTGCCGATGGGTTACACCTCCGCAAAAGAGTACGCGGAACTGGAGTGGCCGATCGATATCCTGATCGCGCTGATCTGGGTGGCTTATGGCCTGGTGTTCTTCGGCACCATCATGAAGCGCCGCACTTCCCATATCTATGTGGCCAACTGGTTCTTCGGTGCGTTTATCATCACCGTTGCCATGCTGCATATCGTCAATAGCCTGGCGATCCCGGTCAGTGCGCTGAAGTCCTACTCCGCGTTTGCCGGCACTACCGATGCGATGATCCAGTGGTGGTACGGCCACAATGCGGTTGGCTTCTTCCTGACGGCCGCCTTCCTCGGCATCATGTACTACTTCGTGCCCAAGCAGGCTGGCCGCCCGGTGTATTCCTACCAGCTGTCCATCGTGCACTTCTGGGCATTGATCTCCATCTACGTTTGGGCCGGTGGTCACCACCTGCATTACTCTGCCCTGCCTGACTGGACCCAGAGCCTGGCGATGGTCATGTCGATCATCCTGCTGGCACCGTCCTGGGGCGGCATGATCAACGGCATCATGACCCTGTCCGGTGCCTGGCACAAACTGCGCACCGACCCCACGCTGCGTTTCCTCGTTGTGTCCCTGTCGTTCTACGGCATGTCCACGTTCGAAGGCCCAATGATGTCCATCAAGACGGTGAACGCCTTGTCGCACAACACTGACTGGACCGTTGGCCACGTACACTCGGGCGCGCTTGGCTGGGTTGCCATGATCTCCATTGGTGCCCTGTACCACCTGGTGCCGGTTCTGTGGGGTCGCAAGGAAATGTACAGCGTGAAACTGATCAACGCGCATTTCTGGCTGGCGACTGTCGGTACCGTCCTCTATATCGCTGCGATGTGGGTCAACGGCATTACCCAGGGCCTGATGTGGCGTGCATTTAACGCCGACGGCACGCTGACGTACAGCTTTGTGGAAAGTGTGATTGCGAGTCAGCCCGGTTACATCGTGCGTTGGCTGGGTGGTGCGTGTTTCACCTTTGGCATGGTGCTGATGGCGTACAACGTGTTCCGTACTATCACTGACGAACCCAAAGAAGGCGAAGTCCGTCACGACGAAAACCTGCCAGTGGCGAAGAGCGTTTAAGGGGACCTGATCGTGAAAAACCATGACATCGTAGAAAAAAACCTCGGCTGGATGATCTTTTTCATCGTGATTGCCATTAGCTTCGGCGGCCTCGTTGAAATCGTTCCCCAGTTCTTCACCAAGGACAACAATGAGCCAATCGCTGGCCTGAAGCCGCTCGGTGCCATCGAGCTGGAAGGGCGCGATATTTACATCCGCGAGGGCTGCCATGTGTGCCACACGCAGATGATTCGTCCGCTGCGTGCGGAAGTTGAGCGCTACGGCCACTACTCCATGGCGCAGGAGCATGTGTACGAGCACCCGTTCCTGTGGGGCTCCAAGCGTACCGGTCCGGACTTGGCCCGTGTAGGTGGACGCTACTCCGATGAGTGGCATCGCGCACACCTGTACGATCCGCGCACGGTGGTGCCGGAGTCCATCATGCCGGCTTACCCCTGGCTGTTTGACAATATTGTCACTGGCAAGGACACCGCCGCAAAAATGCGCGCCTTGCGCACCGTGGGTGTTCCCTACACCGACGAGGATATCGCCAATGCCAGCAAGCCTTTTGTGGGTGGGCGCGTGACGGAAATTGATGCGCTGGTGGCTTACCTTCAGCAGTTGGGCACCCTGGTGCAGCAGAAGCGCTAAGCGAGGTGCTCGGTGATGATCGATATTCTTCGGCAAATTGGTGTAGTTCTCGGCGCGCTCGCATTTCTGGGGGTCTGTTGGTGGGCCTTCTCGCCAAAGCGCAAAAAGCGCTTTGAGGAGGATGCCAAGCTGCCATTTGCCGATGAGCAGGAAAATCTAGACAGGACCGCTCGCGAGAGCGAAAGCACAGCCGGCAAAGAGGCTGACAAGAAACAGCAACAGGGGCAGGACAAATGAGTACATTTTGGAGTGTTTGGGTAATTGTGCTCACCCTCGCCAATCTCGCATTGGTCGTTTGGGTACTTTTCGCAAACCGCAAAGTGGCGGTGGATGATCAGCAGGATCCGGAAAACCGTACAACTGGCCACGTGTACGACGGCATCGAAGAGTTTGATAACCCATTGCCGCGGTGGTGGTTCTTGATGTTTGTCATCACGCTGGTGTTCTCGGCGGCGTATCTGGTGATTTACCCGGGCATGGGTAACTTCAAGGGCATCGGCGGCTGGACATCTGTGGGTGCGCTGAAGGCCGACCAGGCCAAGGCACAAGCGGAGTTCAAGGAAAGCTTCGGGCAGTACGCTGAAATGCCAGTCGAGAAGATTGCGGAAAACCGCGACGCACTCAAGATGGGTGCGCGTATCTTCGCGAACAACTGCTCTGTGTGTCATGGCGCGGACGGTGGCGGCAACTACGGTTTCCCCAACCTGACCGATAGTGACTGGCTGTATGGTGGCTCGCCAGAACAGATTCTCAAGACACTGTACGATGGCCGCCAGGGGCTGATGCCGCCTCAAGGCCCGCTGATCGGTGAGGACGGCGTTAAGGCCACCACCGAGTATGTGCTGGCAATGAGCGGTGGTGAGCACGATGCGGCTCTGGCTGCGAAGGGTAAGGAAGTCTTCGGAACTGTGTGTATGGCCTGTCACGGGGTTGACGGTAAAGGTAATCAGGCGCTGGGCGCGCCGAACCTCACCGACGATATCTGGCTGTACGGCGGCACCCGCGAAGAGATCCAGCACACTATTCGCGGTGGCCGTAGCAACAATATGCCTTCGCAAAAAGACAAGCTGCGTGAAGACAAAATTCGTCTGGTCGCTGCGTATGTCTACAGTCTGTCGCGTCAGGAAGACGTCCAGCAATAATCGTTGGCCTCAGGCCAGCGCGGCAAATTGCCGAAGAAAGTATTGGGTGGCGGCGTAATGCCGCCACCCAAACAAGCCGGGAAGGGCACCGCAGGGAAGAACAACAAGCCTCATTGCATGTCACTGCAGTTTTCGTCCCGATAAGAATCTGGGGAAAGTGAGGTTTTGTGAGCGATAGAATTCCCACCCGAGAAGAGCAGGAAGGTGACGGTGAAGTCCGCTACCGGATGCTCTACGAATCTGACGATAAGGTCTATATTCGCCATATTCGCGGTGTTTACACCCGTATCCGAAAATATACCGGCCTTCCTTTACTGCTCGCCTTTTTCTTTATCCCCTGGCTGAATATTGATGGGCACCAGGCGGTGCACTTTGATTTGCCAGCGCGGCAGTTTCATATCTTCTGGACCACGTTTGGCCCGCAGGACGGTATTCTGCTGGCCGGCCTGCTGATCATCTCCGCATTTGCCTTATTCGCCATTACCACCTGGCTGGGGCGCGTCTGGTGTGGTTTTACCTGTCCGCAAACGGTCTGGACACTGATGTTCATCTGGGCCGAGCGAGTATGTGAGGGTGACCGTGCCAAACGCATGAAGCTGGATGCGGCACCCTGGAGTGCCGAGAAGGTCTTGCGCAAGAGTGGCACCCACGCCATCTGGTTACTGATTTCGCTGGCGACGGCGCTGGCGTTTGTCGGTTACTTTTACGGAATCCGCGACCTGGTGGTAGACCTTGCCACCTTTAATGCCCATCCCCAAGGCGCTTTCTGGGTCGCTTTCTTTACCTTTGCTACCTATATGAACGCGGGCTTTTTGCGTGAGCAGGTATGCAAATACATGTGCCCGTATGCGCGCTTTCAGTCAGTGATGTACGACCCGGACACTCTGGCGGTTTATTACGATGCCCGCCGCGGCGAGGCCCGTGGCCCACGCAAGAAAAACGTCGACTACAAAGCCCAGGGTATGGGCGACTGTATTGATTGTTACTGGTGTGTGCAGGTATGTCCGGTGGATATCGATATCCGGGACGGCATGCAATATGAGTGCATCAACTGTGGTCTGTGCGTGGATGCGTGCAACAGTGTGATGGACAAGATGGAGTATCCCCGCGGGTTGATCCGGTTTACCTCGGAAGATGAGCTGGAAACCGGCAAAACCCAGTATGTGCGTCCGCGCCTGATTGGTTATGGCCTGGTGTTGCTGTTGATGATCGGGTTGTTTTCCTATCACGTCGCCACGCGATCACCGGTGCAGGCAGAGGTGCAGCGGGACCGTGGTGCACGCATGTACCGCGTATCACAGGGGCTGGTGCAGAATGTCTACACGGTCAAGATCAATAATATGGATCAGCGCCCGCATGAATTTGTTGTTCGTGTGCAGGGTAAGCCCGAATACGACTACTCCCTGCGCATGCAGCAAAACCCTTTGGTCAACCCTGGAGAGGTATACTCCGTGCCCATCCGCGTGAGTGTGCCCCAGTCGCAGCTCAAGGAGACCAAGCACGATATCTTCATTGAGATTCAGGCCAAAGACGCACCGGAGCTCAAGGACCGCCACCGGACAATCTTTATCGGCCCCAAATAGCGATAAAGTGCCGCATGGGACCTGGAGGGCGCGCCAGTGAGGTGCGCCTGCTGCGGTTCTGCTTTCATTTGCCCGGTTAGAATTTTGGTTGAATAATTCAGTGACTCAGAAAAACAATCCTCAAACGCCCGCTCCCTGGTATCGCGAACCGTGGTTTTGGATGGTCATGGCGCCGCTGGTGCTGGTGGTGATCGTATCCTTTGTGTTGGTGTCGATTGCGGTCCGCTACGGCGATGACACCGTGAGTGATACGTACTACAAAGACAGCCGCTTGTATCACTACTCCGCGGAGCAGGACGAGCAGGCCAGGGCCTTGGGGCTGGCGGGCGTGCTGCTGTTTTCCCCGCAGGACAGCACCGTATCCCTGGACCTTCGGGGCAACCTGACGTATCCGGAAAAACTTCTGCTGACGCTCAGTCATCCGGTGGAGGCCGATTTGGACGAGCATGTGGTGCTGGAGCAGGTCTCTGCAGGTCGCTATCGGGGCGCGGTCAAGGCGCCGATGCAACACCGGTGGTACTTGCAGGTTATTCCCGAACTCAACCCCGAAGAATTCCGCCGGGCCCAATGGCGCCTGAAAGGCGAAATCAATTTCAATCTCGGCAACGGAGTGCCCCTGAAGCCCGCAGAGCTGTGATTCGATGAGTGATTCGCTTGCCCCCCGTGTTCCTGCCCAACCTGCCAGCGCCGCTGCCGCGCCGGACTGTGCAAGCGATTGCTATCACTGCGGCCTGCCGGTTGCGGAAGGCAGCCATTACGCGGTCAGGATTGATGGTATCGACCGCCCCATGTGTTGCCCTGGCTGCGAGGCGGTCGCGGGCGCGATTGTGGCTGGAGGTCTGGATAACTTCTATCGTTTCCGCGAGCAGAGCAGCGAGCGGCCGGAGGCGGCACCGGCGCAACGCTGGCAAGCCTACGATTTGCCGCAGGTACAAAGTGAGTTCGTGCGGGATTTCTCCGGCACCATGTCCGGTGTGGATGACCCGCAGTCTCTGCGGGTAGCGAGCCTGTTGGTGGGCGGCATTACCTGTGCCGCCTGCGTGTGGTTGATTGAAAAGCAGCTGACCGCCATGACCGGGGTCGAGCGGGTTTCGGTCAATGCCAGTACCCACCGGGCGCAGATTGTCTTCGACCCGAGCCGGGTTGAGGTCAGTGCGCTGTTTTCGGCGTTGGCGTCCATCGGCTATCGCCCATCGCCGGCCACCGCGGCCAACAACGAGCGCATGCTGCAACAGGAGCGTCGGGCTGCCATGCGCCGCCTGGGTGTTGCCGGCCTGGGCACCATGCAGGTGATGATGTTCGCGATCGCTTTGTATTTTGGCGGTAGCAAAGGCATCGACCTGCAGTTCGAGCAGTTCTTTCGCTGGGTTTCCCTGATCGTTGCCACACCGGTGGTCTGCTACGCGGCCCTGCCATTTTTTGGCGCGGCCTGGCGCGCGTTGCGCAGCGGCCACCTGGTGATGGATGTGCCGGTCTCTCTGGCCATTGGCCTCGCCTACGGCGCCAGTGTTTACGCCACGGTATTCGATACCGGTGAGGTGTATTTCGAATCCGTTTCCATGTTTACCTTCTTCCTGCTGCTGGGGCGTTTTGTGGAAATGCGCGCGCGGCATCGCGCCGGCCTTGCCAGTGGTGGGCTCGCGCAATTACTGCCCCTGGCGGCCCTGCGGCAGAATGCCGATGGCGAGGTGGAGTCGGTTCCGGTGGCAGCCCTCGCGGTCGGTGAGCGCATTTTGTTGCGGCCGGGCGACACGATTCCGGTGGATGGAGAAGTGGTCGAGGGCGCCAGTGGTGTCGATGAGTCGATTTTGACCGGGGAATCCGCTCTGCAGCAGAAGCGTGTTGGCAGCCCGGTGTTTGCCGGCAGCGTCAACGGTGACTCATCGCTTACCGTCCGGATTACCGCCGCCGGCAGTGGCACGCGTCTGTCGGCGATCGAGAAACTTGTCGAACAGGCGCAGCTCGACAAGCCCGCGCAGGCGGCGCTGGCGGACCGTATCGCGGGGCGCTTCATTGCTGCGGTACTGATTATTGCGGTGGCGGCCTTCGTATTCTGGTGGCAGCAGGATCCCGGTCGGGCCTTCTGGGTGGCGCTCTCGGTGCTGGTGGTAACCTGCCCCTGTGCGCTGTCCCTGGCGACACCGGCGGCTCTGGCTGCGGCCACATTGCGCCTGCAGCAGCTGGGCTTGCTGGTGGCGCGCGGCCATGTGCTGGAAACCTTGCCACAGGTGACACGGGTCATTTTTGACAAGACCGGCACCCTCACGGAGGGCGCGCCGCAGCTGCGCAGCATTATTCTGCTGCGTGAAGGCGTCCGCGAAGAGACGGCCCGGGATATTGCCGCCGCGCTGGAGGCACAGAATAACCACCCGCTGGCGCGGGCTTTCCGCCCCTGGTTTGGCAATCGTTCGGCCACCGGGTTAAAGGCGGTGACCGGCCGCGGTGTGTCGGGCGCTTGTGCGGGTATCGAGTATCGTCTCGGCGTGCCTGAATTTGTATTGGCCCTGGCAAGTGCCGACGCCGCCGCGACGCCCTACGCCGCGCCCTCAGAGCAGGGGCAATGGCTGATGCTGGGGGACCAGCAGGGACCGGTGGCCTGGCTGGGGCTTGGGGACGAAATGCGGCCCAGCGCGCCCGATACGGTGTCCATGCTGGGTGCACAGGGCGTGGCCACCGAATTACTCAGCGGCGATCAGTCTGCGGAAGTCCCGCGCCTGGCGACCCTGTCTGGCATTGAGGAATACCGGGCTGGCGCGACCCCCGAGGAAAAACTGGCGCGCCTGAAAGCCTTGCAGAAGCGCGATGAGCGTGTGCTGATGATTGGTGACGGTATCAATGACGTGCCGGTGCTGTCTGGTGCCGACGTGTCGGTGGCGATGATGTCGGCGGCGGATCTGGCGCAGTCCCGTGCCGATGCCATTTTACTCAAAGGCGATCTGCGAGCGTTGCCGCGGGCCTTTGCTCTGGCGGGCAAATGTCGCACAATTATTCGCCAGAATCTGGGCTGGGCCATTCTGTACAATGTGTTGGCATTGCCCCTGGCGTTCATGGGGCTGATCCCCCCGTGGGCCGCTGCCATCGGTATGTCCCTGAGTTCCCTGATTGTGGTGGCCAACGCCCTGCGCTTGTCCCGCTGGCAGCCAGCCCGGTGAGGCGGCTGTTAATCGAACCCTATCCCGAGGTGTAAGTGGACAGTATCTTCCTGTTAGTCCCCATCGTGATCTTTTTTGTTGCCTGCGCTGTGAAGCTGTTTTTCTGGGCGGTCAACAATGGCCAGTATGACGATCTGGAAACCGAGGCGCGCCGCATCCTGTTTGAAGATGACAAGCCCCGCCAAGCTGGTGGCTCAGAGCGCACGGAAGTCTCCCGGGATGACGACAGTGACCAGGACGGGGGCCGCTGATGTTCGACTGGGGTGTACTCGGAGCGGCGCTCGCAATCGGTTTTCTCGGCAGCAGCCACTGTATCGGCATGTGCGGTGGCATTTCCGGTGCACTGGGGCTCGCTGTTCCCGGGCAAAAAGCCGCGTGGCCACGGCTGATCGGCTACTCCACGGGCCGTGTGGCGAGCTACTCCCTGATGGGCCTGCTGGTCGGGATACTGGGAGCTTACCTGGCCGCGGATATCGCCAGTGGCCTGGCGCCACTGCGTATTGTGGCCGGTCTCATGCTGATTGCCATGGCTCTGTATCTTGCCGACTGGTGGCGGGGGTTGGTATGGCTCGAGCGCGGTGGTGCCTGGCTGTGGCGGGGCCTGCAGCCGCTGTCGCGCCGACTGCTACCGGTGAATTCCACCCCGCAGGCTATTGCCCTCGGCGCACTTTGGGGGTGGCTGCCTTGTGGCCTGGTGTACAGCGCGCTGGCGTTTGCGCTGGCCCAAGGGAGTGGCGAGCAGGCGGCACTGACCATGCTCGCGTTTGGCCTCGGCACCGTGCCAGCGGTTGTGGCGACCGGCGCCGCGGCCGCTCGCTTGCGTACTCTGGTGCAAAAGCCCGGGGTGCGCCTTGGCATGGCGCTGCTGGTATTCTCGTTTGGCGTGTGGACTCTGTGGGGCGCTACTGGCCACGGCGGGCACGGGGCTCACGGAGAGCACAGGTCCCATGGTGCACACACCTCCCACGGCTCGCACACTTCTCCTAGTTCTCACAGTTCTCACAGTTCTCACAGTTCTCACAGTTCTCACAGTTCTCACAGTTCTCACAGTTCTCACAGTTCTCACGGCCCCCACTATGGCGCGCAGGCCGGCGATTCTGGCAATGTCCTGCAGGACGCACCGCAGTCACCGTCTGCCGCTGCTACCAATGGCTCCGGCGGGCATCACCATCACCACCAGCATCAGCGCGAGATGGGCGTAGAGGAGGGCACCTTGACGGATGAGGCGTCCACTGCCGATTCGACCGACGAGGAACCCCGCGTCAGCACAAACGACTGAATCCCATTTGTCGCAGGCCGGTGCGGCCGCGCCATGACAGGGGCGTGTGGATGGGGGTAAACTGGTGGAATTCTGACCTTTGGTCTGGCCACCTTGCACTTTGCGCCGGCGGGGGTTGGTGTTGCTGTGCGCATGGCCGAATCGTGGCCGTGAGTTCGTGTAGTTCCTGTTGGGGCCAGTATGAAAAAAATAAAAACCAAGTCGGTAGGGGCGGGGAGCGCCGGTCAAAAAAAATACCGTGCCCGTCGCCAGAAAACGGCGGGGGGCGCAGCCCAAGGTATTGCCGGTGACGGGATCCAGTGCCCCGAGGCGCCCACCCGCGTGTGGATCAATCTTATCGCGCTGGCCATTTCCCTGGCGGCGGTGGTTTGGTTGCGCGAGTACGGCCAGGACTTCGCGGTAAGAACCCAGTCCCTGGTGGTGGTGGCCGTTGCGCTGGCGCTGCCCATCATTGTGCTGGAGTGGCTGTTCCTCAAACCCTATCGCAACCCCTCGGCGGGGCTGGATTTTCGTCGCAAGAACCACAGCGTGCGCCGCACTCTAGTGAAGCTGCTCGGTTTTTATCTGGCGGTCGGTTCGGTGGTCTTTGTGTACTGGCTGTTCCCGGAATACCACGGATCGTTTTACGACAACTACTTCGCCGTAGCGCGCGCGGTGTTGCCGTGGTGGATGCTATTGGCGGTTCCGTATTTCTATCTGCTGGACGGGGCCATGCGCGAGCCCAAAGACAGCTACTGGCAACTGGGCAGCTGGCTACTGGGTAATCGGGTGGGCGTTTCCGGAAAAGCGGTGGGTCAGTTGTATCTCGGCTGGCTGGTGAAGCTTTTCTTTCTGCCACTGATGTTTGTCTACCTGGGCAATAACCTGAACACGCTGCTGAATTTTGATGTTGCGCGCCTGTTTGGCAGCTTCAAGGCGGTCTTCGATTTCACGTTCAATTTCCTTTTTTACATCGACCTGCTGTTTGTCACCGTGGGCTACGTGTGCACCCTGCGTCTGTTCGATTCCCATATCCGCACCGCGGAACCGAGTTTTCTCGGCTGGGGTGTAGCGCTGATTGGCTATCAGCCGTTCTGGAGCCTGTTTTCCGGTACTTACCTGAAGTACGACGATGCGCCCGCGTGGGGTTACTGGTTCTGGGAAACGCCGATGATGTACGGCATCTGGGGCACCGGCATCCTGCTGCTGATTGCGATCTATGTGTGGGCCAGTATTCCGTTTGGCATTCGATTTTCGAACCTTACCCACCGGGGTATCCTCACCAATGGCCCCTACCGCTTCACCAAACACCCGGCGTATGTGAGTAAAAACCTCTCCTGGTGGATGATCTCAATGCCCTTCATGGTCAGCGCCAGCGGCCCCGAGGCATTGCGACACTCGCTGCTGTTATTGTTGGTGAATTTTATTTATTTCATGCGTGCACGCACGGAAGAGCGGCATCTCTCCTGGGATCCCACCTACGTTGCCTACGCCCGGTATATCGAGCAGCGAGGCCTGTTCGCCGTTCTCGGTCGCTGGTTCCCTGCGCTGCGTTTTGGTCACGGACGCCTGTTTTACGGTGGAGAATCCGCGTCGGCGGAGCCGCTGGTATCCGGCGCTTCCAGTTCTGTCTCCAGTTCCCCTTCGAATAGCGCCGGGCCGGCGCGCGCCTGATGTGGGTTGCAGCGTTGCGCAGAGATCGGCGCTGGTGGATCTACGCCGCGCTTTACCTGATGGTCGTTGTTGGCATCTGGTTGCGGGTAGAGCATGTGTTTTCGCACAACCCCATGGATCACATCTGGAGTGATCCGCAACGTCACTGGGAGCAGGGTACCGAAGCATTGCGCCGGGATCCCATGACCCTGACGGACCCGGTGATGTACCAGATCTATATCGGCGTGCTCGGGAAATTGACGCTGGGTGAGCCACTGCTGGTGGCTTTTTTCACCGCGCTGCTCGCCTGTCTGACCCCCTGGATCTGGTATCGCTTCGCGCGGGAACTGATGCCTGACCATTTGCAGGCGACGGCGGTGTGGGCGGGTATTTCCCTGTTGCCTTCATGGATCGCCATTTACGGCTATTTCATGCAGGAAACGCTGCTGCTGCCACTACTCGGCGCCGCGCTCTATGCCAGCTGGCGCTGCCGGCGCAAGCAGACTGTAGCGAGTTTTTTGCTGATGGTTGTGCTTTGGGCGCTCGCCGGATTGACCCGCGGTATCGCGATCCCTCTGGCCGCGGTGGTGACCACTTGGCTGTGGTTGGTGCAACCGCAGAAAGTGGCCAAGGCGGGTTATAGCCTTGTGGTACTGGGGTTGCTGATGGGGCCGCTGGCCTACCGCAGTTATGCGGCGATGCACATGATCTCGCCCCATGGCATTGGCCAGCTGGTGGCACTGTATGCGCGCTCGGGTAAACGTGAGATTCACGTGCACTATGTGCGTGAAGATGGTGCCCAGTGGACATACTGGTTTGGCTCGCCGTCCACCGGCGAGCAGCCGCTGGCGCCGCTCAGTGACTGGACCACTTCGCGTGATGGCCATGTGCAGGCACACATTCAAATCGAGAACGCGCGCGAAGACTGGGCCAGCGCGATGGCACGCTACCCACTGACGCTGGAACGGTACCTGGCGCTTGCCAGGGAAAACCTGATCTATCTTTTTTTCGGTTCATCCTGGCCGGATAACAATCACGAACGATTGCTGGAGTCGGTAAGCCATCACAGCCGCTGGGTGTGGGCGCCACTCGCGTTAGTGCTTTTACTCGGCACCGTGTATTGCTGGCGTCGGTTGAAGGGAGCACGCTTGTTTGCCGTGGTGCTTGGGACCTGGGTGCTGGTGCAGGGTTTGTTACCCATCGCCGTGAATGAAGGGCGCTACCGCAAGCCCGCGGAAGGGCTGTTGCTGGTGCAGGCGCTATTGGTGGCTGGTGCCCTGCGTCGCCGCGCGTCTGCCAAAAGTGGGCGGCAGTGGATCAACCAGTCCGAGCTAGTGCCTGCGCAGCGCCAGCCGCAGACAGCGCAGCTCTTGCGTGAAGCGGGCGACAGCCGCCGGCAGCGGGAGACCGACGATGCGTCTGCCTGAGTACATACGCTGCCTGCTGCCGCGGGCTGTCCGCTTTGCCGCGGTGGGCGGAGTGGCTACGGCGATTCAGTATACGGTTCTTGTACTACTGGTAGAGCTGTTCGGGGTGGTCGCGATCGCGGCGTCGGCACTGGCCTATGGTTTGTCGGCCCTGGCGAATTACCTGCTGAATTACCACTTCACCTTCGGCGGTGCGGTGGAGCATAGCCGATCGCTGCCGAAGTTTGTTGCGGTAGCGGTGGTGGGGCTCGCCATTAACACGCTATGTTTTGCGCTCGCAGCCACCCAGCTGCCTTATCTGGCGGCACAGGTTGTGGCGACACTGGTCACGCTGGCGGGTAATTTTCTGTTGCACCAATATTGGGTATATCGGGAGCCAAAATGGAATCCTTAGTGGAGCCGTCAGTCCGGCCGGTTTGGGAAAAAGGCGCCCCGTCACTGGCGATTGTTGTCCCCTGCTACAACGAAGAGGCGGTGATTGTGGAGACTGCGGCGGCGTTACTCGCCGCGCTGGATCAGCTGGAAGCCGCCGGGCGCGCCAGTGTCGCGTCGAAAATCTATTTTGTGGATGACGGCAGTATGGATGCCACCTGGCCCCTGCTGGAGCGGCTCGCCGCTGAACATACGCGCATCGTGGCGGTGGCCCTGTCGTGTAATCGCGGGCATCAGAATGCGCTCTATGCCGGGCTCTCGCAGACGTCGGAAGATATGGTGGTGAGTATCGATGCGGACCTGCAGGACGGGCCCGAGAATATAGCGCCGATGATTGATGCGTTTCTCGACGGGCACGAAATTGTCTTTGGTGTGCGCGAGAAGCGCGAAACCGATACCTGGTTCAAGCGCATGAGCGCCGAGGGTTATTACCGGCTCATGCGGGGCCTGGGGGTGGATCTCGTATTTAACCATGCGGATTTCCGTCTGATGTCGCGGCGGGCAGTGGATACCCTGCTGGAGTACCCGGAAACCAACCTGTTTTTGCGGGGCATGGTGCGCGAATTGGGCTTTCGCTCCACAAGCGTTTCCTACGCGCGCCGTCGCCGCTTGGCCGGGGAGAGTAAATACCCCCTGCGCCGTATGCTGTCACTGGGGTGGCGGGGGGTGACCGCATACTCCATCGCCCCCCTGCGTGCGATTACGCTGCTGGGGCTGATCGCTGGCGGCATAGCACTGGCGCTGATCGCCTGGGTACTGGCGGTAAAGCTGTTTTCCGGCAACGCGGTGCCAGGCTGGGCATCCATCATGTTGCCGGTGCTGTTTATCGGCAGTGTGCAGTTGCTTTGCCTGGGGGTGATCGGTGAATATCTCGGCAAGATTTACCAAGAGGTCAAGCGTCGCCCGCGCTTTCATTTGCGTGAAATCGTGGGGAAGGGCACGCCGGAAAACCATCGCGTGCGCCCGTTGGCGGACAGGGTCGGCGAGGGTCAGTCGTCCGACTGAAGCCGCAGGGAAAGGTCAATTGCCCGCAGGTGCTTGGTGAGGCTGCCGCTGGAAATGTAGTCCACCGCCAGCCCTGAAAGCTGCTGCAACCGGGCTTCGTTTACGCTGCCGGAGATCTCGATTTTCGCGCGTCCTTTTGCCAACTGCAGAGCCTCGGCGGTCATTTCGTCGGTGAATTCGTCGAGCATGATGACGTCGGCACCGGCGTCCAGTGCCTGGCGTAACTCGTCGAGGCTTTCCACTTCCACCTCTACCAGCGCGCCGGGTTTGATCTGGTGTGCCTGGCGCACGGCATTGGCGATACCACCGGCGGCGGCGATATGGTTTTCCTTGATCAGGAAGGCGTCGTAGAGACCGATACGATGATTGCTGCAGCCACCGCAGAGTACGGCGTATTTTTGTGCAGTGCGCAGACCCGGGATGGTCTTGCGGGTGTCCAGTATTTTGATGTCGGAGCCTTGGGTGAGCGCCGCGTAGGCGGCCGCGGTGGTCGCGGTACCGGATAATGTCTGCACGAAATTCAAGGCACAGCGCTCACCGGTAAGGATGCTGCGCGCATTACCGGCCAGCTCAAACAGGGTGCTGTTGGCGGTCACACGCTCCCCGTCTGCCACATGCCAGATGACCTGCAGCGCGGGGTCCAGTTGGCGAAAAACTTCTTCCACCCAGGCCCTGCCGCAGAACACGCAGTCCTCGCGGGTGATGACCCGGGCGCGGGCTTCACGGTCCTGGGGGATCAGTTGCGCAGTGATGTCGCCATCACCGATGTCTTCGGCCAGTGCATCGCGCACGGCGCGGTGTATATCTTGCTGCAGATTCGGAATGTTTGCAGTGGCTGGTGTCATACGGAGTCCTCAACTGTGGCGGTGCGCATACTAGCAAAATGTAGCCTGCTGTCAGCAGCGCGTTGCTGCGGGGTGGGGCTCATCGGTGGCTGGCCCAGTTGTGGCGCCTGTGATGACCGTCGCAAATCCCGGTCTGTCACGGGCGATAGTATTGTGCTAATGGCGCGCCAGTCCGTAGAATCTACCGTCGACTTAAATCGGCTGGTCGGTGGTGGACACTTGGATTGAAGCTGTACCGGACGCCCAATCACAGACTCGGATAACTAATAATCAGGTTCGCAGGTGGCTTCCCAGGGCCTCTGCGGTTGCATCACCCGGTGGCCCCTGTACCTTGTGTTTTACAAAAGGGGACGCCGGCCAGAGCTATGTGGCAATGAAAGACTCCAACAACGTGGTATCCATGCAGGGTGTGTTCAAGGAGCAGCAGAGAGAGGCAAAAAGGACTCTCAGCCTGCCGGCACCGGTCACCGCTGTGAGGGATAAGGCACAGGCTTTGCTTGCGGAGCAGGCCAAGCTGGTGTTTGCCAAAGTGGACGATTCTTTGTTCGCCATGGCGGAAAAGGCCCATGGCCAGGATGAGCAGGACGGACTGTTTCAGGCGCTGCGGCTGCTGCGGGTAGAGCGCCGCAAAGTGGTCGAGCGCTTCTCCACCCACCTGGCAGACGCATTTCATGTGCGCGACGTACCGGCGGACGAGCGTGATGACCCGTATGCCGCCGACAACCTGTCCCTGGTGCACAATGACGACCTGGAGCAGCTGGTCGCCGTTGACACCATGGTTGCCCATGCCAAGCGAGATTTTTCGCAGCCGCTGACCGAAATTTCGCTGCGACTGAATACCCTCCTTTCGGTCAAGATCTACGACAAGAACAATCCCCTCGGCCCGGATGCTATCTGCGATGCCTTCGTGGAGGCCTGCCGGCCCCTCGACCTGCATATCCGTGCGCGCCTGACTCTGCTCAAGAAGTTTGAGCAGCTGGTTATGGCAAACCTCGGTAAGCTGTATGAGCAGTGCAACGACCTGTTTGTGGAGCACGGGGTACTCCCGTCGTTAAAGCAGCAGCGTCGCGCCGCGCGTCAGCAGCGCCCAAGCCCTGGTGCTCAGGGCGTCCGCGGCGGGCAAGCGACAGCGGCTGAGGCTTCCCAAGAGCGCGCCGGTTCCATGTCGACAGGTGGGCACGGTGGTGGGCACGGCTTACTGCCTCTTGGCGCGGGTGTTGCGCCCATGCCCCCGCAGGACCTCCTGTCTCACCTGGGAGCGCTGCAGAGTCACCTGCCGGAGAATTACGACGGCGAAGAAATCCAGTTGCTGAACGTCAACAGCCTGCTGCAGCAGCGCCTGTTAGAGGTGCGTCAATCCGCCTCTCTGGCCAAGATGGACAGCGACATCATCAAACTGGTTGAGATGTTGTTCTCGTTCATTCTCGAGGATCGCAATCTCGCCGAGCCGATCAAGTCCCAGCTGGGTCGGTTGCAGCTTCCGCTTCTCAAGGTGGCCATCGCTGACAAGTCATTTTTCAGTAAAGGCGGGCACCCGGCGCGCAAGCTGCTGAACGAACTGGCCGATGCCGCAACCGGCTGGCAGGCCAAAGAGGGCTATGCATCCGACCCCCTGTTCAAGAAGATCAGCGAGGTGGTGGCAAAGGTGCTGGCCGAATTCGATCAGGACATCCATATCTTTTCGACGCTGCTGGAATCTTTCCGCG
Source organism: Microbulbifer salipaludis (assembly GCF_017303155.1). Taxonomy (NCBI): domain Bacteria; kingdom Pseudomonadati; phylum Pseudomonadota; class Gammaproteobacteria; order Cellvibrionales; family Microbulbiferaceae; genus Microbulbifer; species Microbulbifer salipaludis. The sequence continues at coordinate 2,250,717 of NZ_JAEKJR010000002.1, read as the reverse complement.
AGTTTATCCTGCGCGAGCGCAAGCGCGCGGAGAAGCTGGAGCGGCGGATCGTTGATGAGGCGGACGGCAAAGCAAAAACCCAGGCTGCCCGCGCCCGGGTTGCCGCAGTGATGGATGCCCTGACTGCCGAGCGTGACCTTCCTCCGGTGGTTACTGAGTGGCTCGAAAAAGTCTGGTCCAACATGCTGTTCCTCACGTGCATCAAGGAAGGGACCGAGAGCGAGCGCTGGAACCGTGATGTGCGCACCGCGCGAGACCTGGTGTGGAGTGTGCATGCGCCCATGCCGGATAGCCGCAAACAACTGCTGGGATTGCTGCCGGCGCTGCAAGAGCGGCTGCGGGCCGGGGTTGAAGCGGTTTCCCTCAGTGCCTTTGATGCCCGGCGCATGTTTGCCGGCCTGAAAGACGTGTATCGCGAGCGCTTTGCGCTGGCCCAGAGGTTGGCCGAAGAGCGCAGCCGCAAGGCGCGCGAAGCGGTGCGCGACGAGGTCAGCGAACAAGTGCGCAGTCAGGCAGCACAGGAAACACGTGCTCCTGCGGCGGACGTGCAGGCCGATAGCGCCCAGCCGGCTGAAACCGTGGTCGAGCTGCCGCAAATGGAAGAGCTGGAGCAGGTGGTGGCGCAGGCTGAAGTGGCCCCCGCAGCCTCAGAGGAAGTGGAGGCGTTACCGCAAAGTGATTCCCACTGGCAGCAGACCTTCCGCCTGGCCCAGGGCAGCTGGTTCGAGCTCAAGCGCGGGGATGAAGAACAGTTCCGCTGTCGTCTGGCGGCCGTGATCAAGGATATCGACCAGTTTATCTTCGTTAACCGCAACGGAGCGAAAGTGGCCGAGTTCACCCGGGTCGAGCTGGCGCATGCCCTGCGCAACGCACAGCTGATGCCGCTGGATGACGGAATGCTGTTTGAGCGTGCCCTGCAGTCGGTGATTGGCACCGTGCGCAAGTCACGGGGTGAAATGAGTTGATGCGTAGCCCGCTTGTGGGTGTTGCGCTCCACCCTCAGCCCCTTCCCCTTGGCCGCCTATCCGGCGGCCACTCGCCTGGCAGTTAAATCCTCTTCTGGATGGTAAGTGCTAACTGCCATCCGAACCCCTCGGCTCCACCTTTCAATAGCCCTCCTGACTTACGTGACGTTTGGGTAATTTTCGCTTTTATTTGGCGAAATTGGCCCTATTTGGCACTTGCGTGTCGTATTTGTTTGCTGGATATTGAGTACTAGTTCTAATTTTCAAAGGTGCGCACGTTATTTATAGCGTGTTGTGCCTTTGTGTAATTGCTGGTTGAGCGGCGCCCCGCAGTCCAAATCCTGCGCGCAGCGAAGACCTGTGAATGTGCCGGTTTGCCTCTGTGATTCCCCGATGAGGATGTCTGCGGGTCAGAGGTGAATAGTTCCGTAGCGAGTACTCTCTGAGTCGATGCCAGGAGGGCAAAGAGCAGTGAACAAGGACGATATGAATCCGAATATAAACGACCTGTTTGTTATCAATGGTGGTGCTTCAAGTGGGGGACGGCGAGGGGATACTTCTCGCTCGGGAGCGCACCCTGGCGCCTCAAGGCAGTTATCCAAAACCGTGAATCTGATCAATCAAAAAGCCATCCAGTGGTTACAGGGGCGCGCGGAAGAAGTTTTTGCCCAGGTAGATGATTCTCTGTTTACCATGGCAGAAAAGGCGCATTTGCAGGATGAGCAGGACCGCCTGTTTCACGCCATTCGTGCGTTGCGCGTAGAGCTCAGCAATCTTGTGGATGGCTTTTGCGATGGTGTCGAAGAGCGCTTTCGCAATCCGCGCAACGACCACCCGGACGAAGAAGGTGGTGCAAGCCGCGCCTCCCTGAGCAGCCTGACGCTGGTGAATGATGAAGACCTGGAGCAGCAGGTTGCCATTCGCACCATGATTTCCAACGTCAAACGCGATCACGCGGAGTCGATTGCTGCGCTTTCCTTGCGTTTGGATACCCTGCTTCCCTGTAAAGTCTATGACGAGAACCTTCCTCTGGGGCCGGCCGCCATTTGTGCCGCGTTTGCCGAGGTTCTCGAGGATGTCGATATCGCGCTGCGGGCGCGCATGACCGTATTCAAAAAATTTGAGCTGCACCTGATTAACCGGTTGGGTGAGCTGTATGACAGTTGTAATGGGTTGTTGATCGAGCAGGGCGTGCTGCCCACCATCGAGGATCCTCTGCGTCACCGCAACCGCCCGGGTCGGCCGTCACAGCCGGCGGGGCAGGGCGCGCAAAGCCCGTCACAGCCGGCCGAGATGCCAGCCGACGGACAAATGCCCGGGGGTTTCCCCGCCGGAAATCCGGGTGCGGGGACAGCGGGGCATGCCGGTGGCGGCTTCGCGATGCCGACAGGCATGGGGTATACCGCAGGTTCTGGTACTGGCGGAAGCATGGTTGCCAATGGCAGCTATGGCCTGATGCCCGCCGGCTCAGGCGCTGCTCCCATGCCGACGCCCACCTTGGTGCAGCAACTCGGGCAGTTCCAGATGTCCCTGCCGGCCCAGTCGGTGCCTGCCGGTCAGCTGATCAACGTGACCGAGCTGTTGCAGGAGCACTTGAAAGCCAGCAACCAGAGTGCCTCCCTGCACGAGCTGGACAGCGAAGTTATCCGGCTGGTGGATATGTTGTTCTCCTTCATGCTGGAAGACCGCAACCTGGCGGAGCCCATCAAGGCGCAACTGATTCGCTTGCAGTTGCCCATGCTCAAGCTGGCGGTGGCCGACAAGGCCTTTTTCAGTAAAGGCGGGCATCCCGCGCGGCGGTTGCTGAATGAAATGGCGGATGCCGCCATCGGTTGGCAACCGGGTGAAAACTATCTGAATGATCCCCTGTACCGCGAGGTCTGTACCATCGTCGATGGTGTGCTTGCAGAGTATGACGAAGACGAGCAGGTGTTCGTTCGCCTGCTGGAGTCCTTCCGTGAGTTCTCCGTGCGCGAGCGCAAGCGCGCTGCCGTCATGGAACGCCGCACCATCGATGAGGCGCAGGGTGCGGCGCGTGTGGAAGCTTCCAAGGCCCGGGTGGCGGCAGTGTTCGACGCGCTGACGGCCGATCGCAAACTGCCGAAAATCGTGCACGAATGGCTCAGCCGGGTGTGGAGCAGCGTTTTGTTTCGTACCTGCCTGAAGGAGGGCACATCCAGTGGCTTGTGGCGTCAGCATGTACTTACTGCGCGCGACCTGATCTGGAGCGTGGTGGCGCCAATGCCGGAAAGCAGTGTCAAGCTGCGTCGTTTGCTGCCCAACCTCAAGCAGCGTTTGCAGGACGGTGCCCAGTCCCTGTCACTGAGTGCCAGTGACCAGCAGCGGTTGCTGGGCGGGCTGGACGCGCTGTATCAGGAGCGCCAGAAACTGGGTGAGCGTGTGGAATCCGAGCGCGAGCGCCGGACCCGGGAGCGCCTGGTTCAAGAGCTGCGGCGTGAAGCGGATAGCGTGGTGCCAATTCCGGTCGCCGAAACGGTGGCAGCGGACATTGTTGAGGATGATGCTTCCCCGGAACTGGATGAAGCGCGCGAGTTGCCGCCGGGTGTGAAGGCACTGCCCGCGGTTGAAGAAATTCAGCAGGTGGTCAGCAAGGCCATCGCGGATGGATCCGAAGGAAAAGACGCAAGTGCATCTTTGAAGCAGGATGACCACTGGCAGCAGACCTACCACCTGAAAGACAGCTGGTTCCTGCTGCGTCATCCGGAGAAGTTGCCAATGCGCTGTCGTTTGGCGGCGATTATCAGCGACCTTGATCAGTTTATGTTCGTCAACCGGCAAGGCGCCAAGGTGGGTGTGTATTCCCGCGCCGAGCTTGCGCAGGCTCTGCGCGACGAAGAGCTTATGCCACTGGAGCAGGGACCTCTGTTTGAGCGGGCTCTCCAGTATGTGGTGGGGAACTGTGGAGAGAGCAAAATCGCTATTACGGTGTGATCCTGCCGGGCGCCAGCGTAATGTGATCACCAGCCGGGGCTAGCCCCGGCTTTGTTTTATCTGCCGGGTAGGTAAGTGACGCTTGAAACCTCCATAGGTGCTTGCCTGTGGGGCGGCGGAGCCCCGGCGGCGACTTGTTCTGGCAGTTATGTCCTCGCTTCCATAGAATATCTCTCTGCTCAATTTAAGCGGAGTCGCGTTTGTGAAATATCAGGTTCAGTCAGGATGGCTGTCCGGCGTGCGCCGGGTACCCAGCCCACACTGCAACAGTCGCCCGGACGATGCGGAAGTGGACCTGCTGGTGATTCACAGTATCAGCCTTCCGCCGGGCCAGTACGGTGGCTCCTACATTGATGAGTTCTTTCTTGGTCATCTGGATATTGATGCCCACCCCTACTTTTCCGAAATCGGCACCCTGCAGGTGTCCGCCCACTTTTTGATCGATCGCAACGGTCGGGTTACGCAGTATGTACCGCTCACCGAGCGCGCTTGGCATGCGGGCCAGTCCACATTCTGTGGGCGGGAAAACTGCAATGATTTCTCCATCGGCATCGAACTGGAGGGACTGGATACGGACACCTTCACGCCTGCACAGTATCAGTCGCTGGCCGAGGTGACGCAGGCGATTATGGCGGCTTACCCGGCGATTGACCGCTCGCGCATCACCGGGCACTCGGATATCGCTCCCGGCAGAAAGCTGGACCCGGGCCCCGGATTTGACTGGGATCTGTACTTCAGGCGATTGCAGCAGGTTCAGGGGGATGAGCCCGCGGGCTAAGCGCCGTTGTGTGGCAGGGCGGTGTGCGCACCGTTTGCCGGTATAAAAATTGAATAACTGACGAGGGGGCGCTATGGCGCTGTTGATTGTGCTGTTGGCATTGGGTCTGGTGCAGATCTGGGGTTCAGGTGGCCCGCTGCAGCGGGATGGATGGTTTTCTCACTGGGCCAACTTTATTTATGGCCGCGGTGTGGTGCAGGGTAAATCAGGGATTGGCTTTGGCCTGCTGGTACTGCTCCCGGTACTGGGCACGGCCATTGTGCTTGCTGTCGCCGAGGCGATGCTGGGATGGCTGGGGGTTCTACTGGTCAGTGTTCCCGTATTGCTCTACAGCTTTGGGCGCGGCAACTTCAATGAGGCGCTGGCGGGGTATTTGCGGGCCTGGTACCAGGGCGATATTGAGGAGGCTAAAAAGGCCGCCGAGCCATTGATGGAGCCCGCGGATATTGTGCGCGCGCAGAGTATTTCCAGCGCACAGGAACTGCACGGCATGGTATTCAGGGCCGCTGCCTACCGCGCGTTTGAGCGCTTGTTTGCGGTGTTGTTCTGGTTTCTGTTGCTGGGGATTCCCGGCGCCATGCTCTACCGGCTCAGCCACCTGGCGCATACAGAGCTCAGCAAGGCCTCTCTGTCCGAGGAGGGCGGCGCCCTGGCCGCCGGTACTGCTGATCAGGGGCTCGCGGCCCGCTGGTTGTGGTTGATCGAGTGGATGCCGGTGCGTGCGATTGGTTTCAGTCTCGCCATCGTGGGCAATTTTGCCGGTTGTTACCGGGCGTGGCGCGACCACCTGACCTGCAAACACAGCACCACAGAAGAGGTGCTGGAGTACTACCTTGAAGGCGCCCTCGGTGGCATCGATAGCAGTGAGTGCAGCGCCGGTGCCGCCGTGAGTGAGGGGCAGCGTCTGTGTGGTGCTGAAATTGAAGGTATGCAGGCATTGCTGTCCCGCGCGCTGCTCATGTGGGTGACGCTGATGGCGTTGCACGGGCTATTCGCCAGCTAATTGACCGCAGGTGTGCCGAATCGGTATACCCGATGAACTCTCAACGTAACGGGTCCATGTAGAGACCGGTTGAATGATTTGCTGGAGATTGTGTGACAGACGCCGGTAACAAGCGGGGCTCGGAAGCTTCCAGCCAGAATAGCGTGGACCTGCCGGTGGCGGCGGATGTATTTGCTGCCGCCGAGCGTATCGCCGGCCAGATTCACCGCACACCACTGATGACGTCTGCCAGCCTCAATACGTTGCTGGGGGCCGACCTCTACTTCAAGTGTGAGCATTTGCAGAAAGTCGGTGCATTCAAGGCCCGTGGCGCGAGTAATGCGGTGTTACAGGTGCCGGATGGCACAGAAATTGTGGCCACACATTCCTCCGGCAACCACGGTGCCGCACTGGCGTGGGCGGCAGCGCAGCAGGGGCTTCGTTGCACAGTGGTGATGCCGGAAAATGCCCCCGAGGTTAAAAAGTCGGCGGTTGCCGCTTATGGGGCTGAAATCGTTTTCTGCGAGCCGACACTGCAGGCGCGGGAGGCCACGCTGCAGGCCGTGGTGCAGTCTTCCGGTGCACACGTAATCCCCCCGTTTGATGACGCGCGCATTATTGCCGGTCAGGGCACCGTGGCGCAGGAGATCGTAGGCCAGTGCCGGGAGCTGGGGTTCGCGCCAGACTTGATTGTGGCGCCGGTCGGCGGCGGCGGCTTGCTCGCTGGCGTCGGTCTCGCTGTGTCCGCATTGGCGCCGGACATTAAAGTCCTGGGGGCTGAGCCCGCGGGCGCCGACGACGCGCAGCGCTCGTTTCGCAGCGGTGTGCGGGTCACCGAGCAGCAGCCGCAGACTATGGCCGATGGCCTGCGTACGACGCTGGGCGAGCGCAATTTCGTGCTCATACGCCGCTATGTGCAGGATGTGGTGACCGTTTCAGAGGCCGCTATCGCTGAAGCGCTCGCGTTGTTGTGGCGCCGGACGAAACAGTTTGTGGAGCCGTCCGCGGCGGTGGGACTGGCTGCGGTGATGGCGCACCCGGCGCGCTTTCGCAACAAGCGCGCAGTGATCGTGCTGACCGGCGGTAATATGGATATCGCAGCGGCCGCCAGTCTGGTGGCAGGCCGCTCCTGACCCGGCCAATGCGGGCTGTAATTGGATGGCAAGCGCGCATCGCCATCGCGTTGATACAGGTTTCGAGGACGCCATGAACAACGACACCAGTCACAGCAAACCCCTCGCGGGAGGCCCGGGTGGTTCGGGACGGCCTGCTACACTGTTGGCAATTCTGCGGTTGTCGCGGTTGTCGGTCATGACGCTGGTGATGGCAGCGCTGATGACATCGACCCCGTGGGCGCCCGCTGCCAGTGCAGCGCAGAACGACGCGGCTTTTCGGCTGGCCTCAAGCACCCTGCAAGCTGGGGGGCGCATGCCGAATGCGCAGCTTTATTATGGTTTTGGTTGCAGCGGTGAGAATATCTCGCCAGAGCTGCACTGGCAGGGGGCTCCGCAGGGTACCCGCAGTTTTGCGGTGGTCATGCATGACCCGGATGCCCCGACCGGCAGTGGCTGGTGGCACTGGGTGGTATTCAATATTCCCGCGGAGGTGACGTCACTGCCCGAGGGCGCGGGGGACCCCAAGTCCGGGTTGATTCCGGAAGCGATTCAAAGTCGCACGGATTTTGGCAGCCCCGGCTATGGCGGCGCCTGCCCGCCGGAGGGGCACGGCGACCACCGTTACCAGTTCCGGGTCTACGCGCTCAAAGTAGAGCAGTTGGCACTGGACGAAAACACGCCGGCAGCGATGGTGGCCTATCAGATCAACGCCAATAAACTGGCCGAGGCGCAACTGGAAGTGACGTTCGGACGTTGACGCCGGCATGCGCCGGTGTACCGCCATTCGCGGGACACAACGACCGGCAAGCCAATAAAAGAAAGGAAGCAAAGCCTGCCCATGCAAAATCAAACGATGACCTGGGGAGAAGCGCTCAAGGTTTATACGCGGCCAAAAGTTCTGGCGATGTTCTTTTTCGGGATATCCGCCGGCCTGCCACTACTGCTGGTTTTTTCCACCCTTACCGCCTGGTTACGGGACTACGGCATCAGTCGCACCACCATCGGGTTTACCGCCTGGATCGGTATTACCTTCTCGATCAAGTTCATCTGGGCGCCCATCATCGACTCCCTGCGTATACCGGTGCTCACCAGTGTCATGGGGAAACGACGCAGCTGGATACTGGTATCGCAAATCGGTGTCGCGCTTGGCCTGTTTGCCATGAGCCAGCTCAATCCACAGCTCGCGCTTCCCGCCGTGTTTGGTTTCGGTATTCTGGTGGCATTCTGCTCCGCTTCCCAAGACGTCGTCATTGATGCCTATCGTATCGAGGCGGTAGACACCGAGTTTCAGGGTGCCATGGCAGCCATGTATGTGTTCGGCTACCGGGTGGCACTGCTCATTGCCGGTGCGGGGGCACTGTTTATCGCCGAGTACGCCAGCTGGAGTGCGGCTTACATGGCCATGGCGGTATTGATGGGGGTGGGAATCCTCACCACGCTGCTGGTGGCGGAGCCGGACCACAACAAAGTGCGGGCACAGAATGAAGCGTTCCAGCACGCGTGGGTCGACCGGGTGCTCGGCAGTGGTAAACACGGAAAAGTGAGCGAGTGGTTTGTACGCGCGGTAGCCTGCCCGTTTATCGAGTTTTTCGAGCGCAATGGTCGCTTCGCGATTGTGCTGCTGTTGTTTATCGGTATTTATCGGGTCAGTGATATTGCCATGGGCGTTATGGCGAATCCCTTTTATCTTGACCTGGGTTTCAGCAAGGATGATATCGCCCAGATCGGCAAGCTGTTCGGCTTTGTCTGTACCATGATCGGGGCCTTTGTGGGCGGCGCGCTGGTGGTGCGCTTCGGTATTTTGCGGCCGTTGATTCTGGGGGCGGTGATGGTCGCAGCGACCAACCTGCTGTTTGCCCATCTGGCAACCCTGGGGCCGGATAAAACCTGGCTGGCGATCGTGATCAGTGCGGATAATATCAGTGCCGGTATCTCCAATTCCGTGTTTATCGCCTTCCTCTCGAGCCTGGTCAATCAAACCTATACCGCAACGCAGTACGCGCTATTCAGTTCACTGATGACCCTGCCGGGTAAATTTATCAGCGGCTTCTCCGGTATTGTGGTGGATGCGCAGGGTTACGAGTCGTTCTTTATCATGGTGGCGATTCTCGGTATTCCCGCAGTACTGCTGGCGATTTACATCTGGTACCGCAACCGGGGCCAGGAAACGGCGAAAGACAACGAGGCGGCCGCTGGGTGACTGCACGGTTGCCGCCGGTATTCTTTTCGCCATTTCCCAATCTGCATCAATCCCTGATCCGCGCGTAACCCCTGATCCGTGGGTAGCCATTGCGCGGATCAGAGCTCTCCGGGTTTCGGCCAACCATAGTGGCTCAGGTCGACTTTTCCTTTTACAGGAGTCACACCTTCCTCCCGCAGCAACGTCCATTGGCGCTGTGCCGCGGGCTCGGGCAGGGATATTTTCCCCTGGGCATTGATCACCCGGTGCCATGGCAGGCGGGTGTCGCGCGGCAGCCTCCGCAGTGTTTGCCCCACAAGCCGCGCCGCCCTTGGCAGGCCTGCCAATTCGGCTAATCCCCCGTAGGTAACCACCCGTCCCACCGGGACCTGCGCAAGTGCAAGGCAGATGCGAGTTGTGGCATCATGCCCCCTGTTTTTTGTGCTGTGCAGATCTCGATCAGGTAAATCGATACTGCTATCTGATTTATTGGTCAATTCTCTGTCATAACCCCATGCTATCGAAAGGTTGTTTCGTGCTTTCTGCTGTACCCCGAGTTCCCGATTCTCCGAAGGTTGTTCACCGGCTTGCCATGCCCAGAGTACTGGCTGGTCTTGTTTTTGCGGTGTTGGCCATGGCCGCCTCCGTCGCCGGAGCGGGGGTGCTGAGTCTGACCAACGGTGACCGGATTCATGGGGAACTGGTGGTTGTGGAGCGGGATAACGTCGTCTGGAAGTCGGAAACCTTCGGCGATATTACCGTAGCCAAGGAAAAAATCCTCTCGCTGGAGACCGATAAAGACCTGAAGATTGCCGGACGGGATGAACCCTGCGCGCTGGCGGGGCATCGTCGGCAGCAGTGGGAACTGTATTGTGATGAAGGCGACGGCTGGGTGATGGACTTCCCCGCCATCGATCGCGCCGAGCCGTATATCAACTTCGTTGGCAACCCGATTATTTTCCGCGGCAATGTCGCCGCGTCGGGTGTGTTTGAAGAGGGCAACCGGGAGCGGGAAGACTGGGATATCAACGTCAACTTTGATATCCGTAACGGCGACTTCCACCACCTGATTGGCACCCAGTACCAGAACCAGAACAGTACCGAAGTGAGTGACCTGGAAAAGTACCGACTCAGTTACGACCTGCGGTGGATTTTCGCCGAAAAGTGGTTTGCTGCGGGTAACAGCTCCTTGCTTCACGAAGAGGCCCGCAACCTGGATCTCAGCTCCACTGTGGGTCTGGGTCTCGGTTACCTGTTTTTCGATACCGACAAGTCGGCGCTTTCGATTCAGGGTGGTATGAACAGTCTGAAAGAAGACTATATTGACCCCAGCCTGAACCCGGACCCCAGCAAGCGCTACGGCGCTGGCCGTGCCGCCTGGGACTTCCGCTACAAATTCGACCTGGGCCCGGAAGTGTATTACAACCAGGAGCTGCTGCAGTCGCTGGATCGCAGTGAAGACTTCCAGAGTAACGCAGAAATTGGTGTGCGCACGCCGCTGGTGAAAGGCATCCTGATGGAAGTCAAATACGCCTGGCAGTACGACAACACTCCGTCTCTTGACCGAGAAAAAGAAGATACAAAATTGACGATCGGCGTCGGCTATTCCTGGTAATTGACCGCACCGATCGGAGACGATTTTTGACGAGAATATTTGGACTAGATTGAGGTTTCCATGCAGGTTACTAACAGCATTATCGCCATCACCGGCGCGGGCCAGGGCCTCGGCCGGGCCATGGCCGAGTATCTCGCAGGCCGCGGTGCACGCCTTGCACTGATTGATGTGAATCAGGAGCGACTCGACGAGAGCGTTGCCGCCTGCAGCGAAAAGGGCGCGGAGGCGCGCAGCTACGTCATCGATGTGGCCAATGAGGAGGCGGTAGACGGCGGCTTTGCGGATATTAACCGGGATTTCGGTGGGCTGGATGTGCTGGTGAACAATGCCGGCATCATGCGTGACGGCATGCTGCTCAAGGTCAAGGATGGCAAGGTGGCCGAGCGTATGTCGCTGGCCCAGTGGCAGTCGGTGATCGACGTCAACTTGACGGGAGTTTTCCTGTGCACCCGCGCCGCAGCGGCCATCATGGCGGAAAAGGGCGATGGTGGCGTGATCGTTAATATCTCCAGTGTTTCCCGTGCCGGGAACATGGGGCAGACCAACTACTCCGCATCCAAAGCCGGCGTGGCGACCATGACGGTCACTTGGGCCCGCGAACTGGCCCGTTACGGCGTGCGAGTGGCGGCCATCGCCCCCGGGTTTATCGGCACGGATATGGTGGCGCAGATGCGTCCGGAGATCCTCGATGGTTTGGTCAAGCAGGTGCCCCTGCGACGGATTGGCGAGCCCGACGAAATTGCCAGCACGGTTTCGTTTATCATCGAGAACGACTATCTCACCGGCCGTGTGGTGGAAATCGACGGTGGTGCCCGTATGTAACCCGTTCCTGAGGCAGGTGTTGCCTGCCCGGAAACATCGGTCGATGGCGCAGTGAGCGTGCCGCGCCATCAACCCACTCCCCGGCGACTGCCGAGTCCTTCAGGAGCCTTGTATGCGCCCTTTACTGCTTCTCTTTATCGTGATGCCCATCCTCGAGATGTGGGTCCTGATCACCGTGGGTGAAAAAATCGGAGCGCTTCCCACCATTGGCCTGGTACTGCTGACTGCGGTGGTTGGCCTTGCGCTACTCAAGCGGCAGGGTGTGTCCACCATCATGCGGGCGCAGCAAAAAATGCAGGCCGGTGAAATGCCGGCAAAGGAAATGGCGGAGGGTATCTTTCTCGCTGTCGGTGGGGCCCTGCTGCTTACCCCCGGGTTTATCACCGACGCCATCGGATTCGCCTGTCTCATTCCGGGTATTCGCCAGGTCATCATTGGTCGACTTCTTGGTCACGTGGTGATCGTGCAGACCACGGGCTATACCGCCGGCACACACCGCCAGCCCGGGCATGACCCTTCTCGCCAGGGACGCTCCCATGATGTGATCGAAGGCGACTATCAGCGTGAAGACCCGCGAGAAGGCAAGCGAGAAGACCCGCGCGACCCCGACAAAGATGGCTAAATATTGACCGGCTTGCCCGCAGGCAGGCCACCTGCCTGCCCAATCCTCTCAAATTCCCCCAGTTTTTTTCTCCGCCGCCGTTGAAATTCCCCCAGACCTCCCCCAGATAGGCTGCACCCCAAGTTTTTCCCGGCCCGGTTATCCCCGGGCAGGGCTGGCAGAGGGCCCGCAGGGCGGGGCCGAGCCACTTGACATTGCAACCCTAAATGACTCATTGGAGAGCCAATCCATGAAAATTCGTCCTTTACACGATCGCGTTGTCGTACGCCGTAAGGAAGAAGAAGAGAAAACTGCTGGTGGCATCGTGCTGCCGGGTGCAGCGAAAGAAAAGCCGAATCAGGGCGAAGTGGTTGCCGTTGGCGAAGGCAAACTGCTGGATAACGGTGACGTACGTGCACTTTCTGTAAAAGTTGGTGACACCGTGGTGTTCGGCCGCTATGCCGACAGCAACACCCTCAAGGTGGACGGCGAAGAGCTGATCATCATGAGCGAAGGCGACATCTACGGCGTACTGGAAGGCTAAGGCCCCGGTACGATTCCCGATCGACGCAACCACGACCAGAATTGAGGAAATAAGATCATGGCAGCAAAAGACGTAAAATTTGGTGACGACGCTCGCCAGAAAATGCTGAACGGCGTAAACATCCTGGCAGATGCCGTAAAAACCACCCTGGGCCCGAAAGGCCGTAACGTGGTACTGGACAAGGCGTTCGGTGCGCCGACCGTAACCAAAGACGGTGTATCCGTAGCCAAAGAAATCGAACTGAAAGACAAGTTCGAAAACATGGGCGCGCAAATGGTGAAAGAGGTTGCTTCAAAGGCTTCCGACACCGCCGGTGACGGCACCACCACCGCGACCGTGCTGGCTCAGGCCATCGTCACCGAAGGCCTCAAGTCCGTAGCCGCTGGCTTCAACCCGATGGACCTGAAGCGCGGTATCGACAAAGCCGTTGCCGCCGCCGTTGACCACATCGCCGGTCTGGCCACTCCCTGTGCCGACAGCAAGTCGATCGCCCAGGTAGGCACCATCTCCGCCAATAGCGACGAACACGTTGGCACCATCATCGCGGAAGCGATGGACAAGGTGGGCAAAGAAGGCGTGATCACCGTTGAGGAAGGTCAGTCCCTGGAAAACGAACTGGACGTCGTAGAAGGCATGCAGTTCGACCGCGGCTACCTGTCCCCATACTTCGTCACCAACCAGGAAAACATGACTGCCGAGCTGGACAGCCCGTTCATCCTGCTGGTTGACAAGAAAATCTCCAACATTCGCGATCTGCTGCCCCTGCTGGAGCAGGTAGCCAAAGCGTCCAAGCCGCTGCTGATCATCGCTGAAGACGTAGAAGGCGAAGCGCTGGCCACTCTGGTAGTGAACAGCATGCGCGGTATCGTCAAAGTGGCTGCGGTGAAAGCACCAGGCTTCGGCGACCGTCGCAAGGCCATGCTGCAGGACATCGCCATCCTGACCGGCGGCACCGTGATTTCTGAAGAAGTAGGCCTCGAGCTGGAAGCCACCACTCTGGAGCACCTGGGTACCGCCAAGCGCGTCACCCTGTCTAAAGAGAACACCGTAATCGTAGACGGCGCCGGCGACGTTGCCGACATCGAAGCACGCGTGAAGCAGATCCGTGCCCAGATCGAAGAGTCTTCTTCTGACTACGACAAAGAGAAGCTGCAAGAGCGCGTTGCCAAGCTGGCTGGCGGTGTTGCCGTGATCAAGGTTGGCGCTGCCACCGAAGTCGAAATGAAAGAGAAGAAAGCCCGCGTTGAAGACGCCCTGCACGCTACCCGCGCCGCCGTTGAAGAAGGCGTGGTTCCTGGCGGTGGTACCGCACTGATCCGTGCGATTCAGGCGATCTCTGTAAAAGGCGACAACGAAGACCAGAACCACGGTATCGCTGCGGCACTGCGCGCGATGGAAATGCCGCTGCGTCAGATCGTCACCAACGCCGGTGACGAAGCATCTGTTGTGGTCGACAAGGTAAAACAGGGCGAAGGCAACTTCGGCTACAACGCCGGTACCGGCGAGTACGGCGACATGCTGGAAATGGGCATCCTGGACCCGGCCAAGGTAACCCGCTCCGCACTGCAGGCTGCAGCCTCCATCGCAGGCCTGATGATCACCACCGAAGCCATGGTTGCAGACATCCCGGAAGACAAGCCGGCTGCACCTGACATGGGTGGTATGGGCGGCATGGGTGGCATGGGCGGCATGATGTAAGCCGGCCTAGCAGCCTAACCCATAAAAAACCCCGCTTCGGCGGGTTTTTTTTTGCTTGAAGAAAGCTGGTTCGCATACTGTAGTGGCACACTAAATTTGGCCAGCTGACTTTGGGTGACATTATCACGCTCAACGAGATCCGGTGAATTAATCACAAACTCAACAAAAAAAGCGATTTGAACCCGAGTTCAGGCTCGAGGCAGCCCAATTGGTAGTCGACCAGAATTACACGGTGAAAGAGGCCTGCGAAGCCATGGGGGTGCGTTAATCCACCATGGAGTTGCGGATTCGAAAGCTGCGAGCAGAGCGAGGAGGCACGACTCCTGAAGGTATTACTATCACCCCCGAGCAACGTCAGATTGCCTCGGCTCGCCCCAGATGGTGTTCCGCACCATCTCATACAGGGTGATAAAAATTGTAGATTTACTTCCAGACTGACTTTGGTTGCGGTCAGGTTTTCTCTATTTCGAGGTCAGCGATAACAGCGTCTATTAGCTCGGTCAGACTCGGACTCTCTAAAACTTTGGCTGCAAGCTCAGAAGAGAGGAAGGCAAACTGTGCTGCATTAAGGGGGAGATTCTGGTAACGGAGGATAGTCAAGCGCTGAATGACAAAGGCTCTCTTCTTGGGTTGAGTATCTAGTGTCCCCGATGCCTTCATATAGCTAGTCTTCACTTCGCCGAAAAGTTGCTCAATTGAAGGCTGGGGTATCTCTCTCTCCACACCAGAAGTGTGGGCGCCGGTGCGCTTTCTATTTGTAACCCCAAGTGCGGCGCTTAGGGACGCGAGTGCTTGTGATGGTGCAATCCTGCTCATATTGACCTGATGGTTGCTTCTGCGCTGGTCTGAATGCTAGCAAATATGCTTTTTTTACAATAGCTCTTAACCTCTTTCTCTTCTTCTGTGTGCACTATTTATTCAGCAATCCAAATATTTGTGACGCCTGTCGCACTTTTGATTGTTTGTGCGTCTTTCCGCTAAAACTTTCCCCCCCACCTCCCGAATAAGTCTCAAGCAATAACCAAATATCAGAACTAGAAGTCGCTTGGCTGCCATGCAGATACATGCTGCTGGAGCCAGGGCAACTGGCACTCTCGCTTGACCATGGGACCGCACTATGACCGCTGTTATTACCTCTAATGGACTGGGCTTCCTGAATTCCTCCGCCGATATCCTCGGGGCTTTGGGGCAGAACGGCCAAGCCAGTTTAGGGCAGGCAGGACTGAACAGTTATGTAAACGCTGCGAGCGGCAACCTATTTGTTCGTCAGACAGACGAGCTGTTGATGGGCTTGGGGTTGGATGCAGGTCTGGTACGTACCTATAACAGTCAGGGCAGTTTTACTGGCGGTATGGGGGATCAGTGGCGGTTGAGTGCCAATCGTTCGTTGGTTATCTCAGGTGACCCGATAAATGACCTGGAGAATGTAACAATTCGCCGGGTCGCCGGTGACGGCTCTGATATTACCTTTACCTACGACGCGACCTCTGGCGAATTCGTCGCCAAGGAAGGGAGTGGTGCGCACGATGTGGTCCGCTACGACGGGACAAACAATGCATGGGTGTTCACCGCCGATGACGGCGCGGTAGCGGAAACTTATAACACATCCGGTCAGCTCACCAAGGTGTCGGACCGTGCCGGCAATGAAATCAGTTATCAATACAACGGCAACGGCCAGCTAGAAGAGATCCTTCTGCAAGACGGCCAGAAAATGGTGTTGCATTACAACGCCAGTAACCAGCTGGAATCCCTGGAGACGCAGTCAAACGGCGATAATCTGGTACAGGTCTACTACAGCTACGATGCAAGTGGTCGCCTGGAAACAGTTTCCATTGATTTGGAGCTTGGGGCTGACAACAGTATTGCCGATGGCAAAGCCTACACCACCACCTATAGCTACGACGGTAGCAGCAACCGTATCGCCTCCATCACCCAGAGTGACGGCACTACCGTCAGCTTTGGTTACGAATTGATCGATGGCAAGTATGCCGTCAAAACGGTCACCGATGGCCAGAATAAGGTAACCACCTACAACTATGGCCTAAGCGATGCCAATGGCTCCTATACCGAAGTGGTTTCTCCGCTAGGGGAAAGCACCAAGATGTACTTTAACAGCGTAACCGGCTATTTGGACCGGCTGGAGAGCCCTGCTGTTGATGGACAGCGCCAGGTGGTGCGCTATGCCTATGATGCGGACGGCAACCTTGAGCATGTCATTGATAACGCGAACAACCGCATAGACTATCGATATGACGCCAACGGCAACCAGACGGCTGTGCGCGATAGTATTGGCAACACGGTTACCCGTACCTATAGTCCAGAAAATCAGCTGCTCACTGAAACCCGCTACCTGGTGGCTGATCCAGATGGCATCGATCAGCCGGGTGCCCCGAGCGGTGCGCAAACGAGTCGTTATGTCTATAACGCACAGGGCTTGCTGGCGTATGCCGTTGGTGCTGATGGCTCGGTATCGGCATTTGACTATGACGGTTTCGGGCAGCTTTCTGATACCTGGGTAATAACCCGCGACCTTTACGATGTGTCTGGCCTTTCTGATGATCAAGCCCCTAGCCTTGCACAGATGGATACCTGGCGTACCGGCTTGGACCTCAGTCAAGCCCAGCGTACAACACTCACATACGACTTCCGTGGCCAACTGCAGAGCAGTAGTCAATGGAATGCCCTCGATGTGGCGGGTAATGGCGTTGGAGCGGCGGCAACCAGTTACTTTTTCTATGACCAAACCGGGCAGCTGATTAAGCAGGTTTCTGCTGAAGCGGGATTGGTTGACGCTGCTGCAGCCGCCGTGGAAACGGATTACGCAACCGTTTACGACTACGATGGTATGAGCCGCGTAACCAGTATCACCAATGCAGATGGTAATCAGGTTACCACGACCTATAACGACGGCCAGAGCACCATCGAAGTGCAAAACGGCTTGGGCCTGATTACCAGTTCCGTCTATGACGCTCGGGGCCAGCTCACGAGCGTCACCCGCAGCGCCAATGGCGGCACAGAAGACTATGGCTCCAGTCGTTTTTATTACGATGATAATGGCCGCCTGCGCACCAGTGTGGATGCCGCGGGTGGTCGCAGCTACCAGTTTTACAATGCATTAGGCCAAGTTGTTTACAGTGTTGATGCCGGCGGCAGCGTTACCGAGTTTATATACAACGCCCAAAACCAGCTTGAAGCGCGCATTGCTTACACAAATGCGGTCGATACCAGCAGTTGGTTCAATGAAGGTGGTCAGCAATATTTTATTACTACTACTGAATTTGAAGCAGGCTTTAAACCGGTCGCAGATGTATTGGATCGCACTGTCAGTTTTACCTATCTGGACAATGGGCAGCTGCAGACTGAAACGGCGGGGATAGGCGATAACCCTGTCGTTACCACGTACCACTACGATGGTGCCGGGCAGCTAGTGCGCACCGAAGTGAGTGCCGATGGCGTCGGTACCAGCGGTAAGCGGGAAAATCGCTTCTTCTACGACAGTGTAGGGCGCCAGCTGGGAACCGTGGACGCGGAAGGCTACCTGATCCAAAACCGCTACGATAGCGCAGGCCGACTTGTAGAGCAGATTCGTTATGCAAACCAATTGGATATAGTTGACGCATTCGATGAGGCAAAAAATTTCAGTGCGCTGCTCTCGCTGGTAGGTAGTCACGCTCAAGATCAGTCCATCCGCTACTATTACAACAGCAAGGGTCAGCTGATCCAGGAAGTGTCACATCAGGGCCATGTGACCGAGTATGAATACACGCTGGCCGGCCAGCAAAGCAAGGTGACTCAGTACGCCACGGTATTAAGTGCCGGTATGCTCGCGTCGCTAACGGATACCAGTGGTGTTGCCCCGGCCGCGGATTCGGCGAAAGACCAATGGATCGGCTACTCCTACGATCAGGCAGGTCGTCTACAAACCACACAGAACCATGCCGGTCTTTATGTATTCAACCGGTACGATAGTGCTGGCAACTTAGTGCAGGCGACCAGCTATCAAGTCGATAGCAACGGTAATGCTGTTGATACCGATGGCGACGGACAAACCAGTGATAATATTCGAAATCGTTACCTGCGCTATGATGCAGCTGGCCAACTTACGGGCGAATTAAGTGCGCAGCAGTTGGTCGATATCGCCGGAACGCTCGGTGTTACTCTGAGCAGCAATGGCGCTACCGAACTAACTAAGACCCAGCTGGATGCGGCAATTGACACTCACAATCAAGGTGTGCGTCATATCTATAACAGCGCTGGCCGTTTAATCGAAAGTCAGGATACCCAAGGTAACAGTACGCATTACATCTACGACGAGCGGGGTCAGCTTGTTTACCTTATTGTCGAGGATGCACAAACTCAAAAGGCGAGAGTCACCGAGACTCGATATAACGTTTTTGGTGATAGCCGCAGTAGCCGCAGCTATGCGCAGCAATTTGATCTTAGTGATGGGCCGACTAATAGTGCGCTCAATAGCGCACTGGCAAACGCGCAAGGTGCAGTAACTAGTGAGTTGGAATCGCTCGTAGGCGGTCTGGCGGATGATGGGCGCGACCGTGTAACCAGCTATCTCTACAATACCCGCGGCCAGCTCGCGACAGTGTTGCGTCAGGTTATTGACAGTCAGAGCCAACCTGCATCGCTAACCACCACAAATGACTACACGACTTGGGGTGAGCTCAAGACTGTTACAACCGATATCGGTGCAATTGACCAAGCGGGAAGTAAAACCCGGGTTAGCGAATACACCTATGATAAGCGCGGTCTCCAGATTTCCAGTGTGCAGGATTCAGGTACGCTACCTGCTAACCTGAATATTTCTATTAGCCAGCAATACGACGCCTTTGGTCGTGTCACGCAGGCGACCGATGCGCGTGGCAATATCCGCTACTACGATTATCAGGATCAGGGGCGCACCGTGGTGGTCACGGATCCGTTGACCAATGCTACTACAAGCACTTATGACGCGTTTGGGCGAGTGCTGACCACAACCAATGCACTAGAGCAGGTTACTACTTATACCTATCACTTCGACGCTGAAACAGGTGAGCAGACCACTGTTGTCACCATGCCGGGTAATATTACAACTGAGAATGTAACGGACAGCTTTGGGCAGACAGTTCGTGTTACGGATGCCGAAGGGCACGAAACACGCTTTACCTACGACCTGAACGGAAACCTCAAGACATCAGAGCAAACTATTGAGGGGCGGAACGTAACGGCAGCGACCAATGAATATAACGCAGCCAATCAGCTGGTGGAGACGGTTGATGCGGAAGGGCGGAAAGTAAGCTACAGCTACGATGCCAATAGTCGTGTTCTGACACAGGTGATTGATCCGGATGGCCTGAGTATCGGTACCCAATACAGTTATGACGGCATCGGTCAGACTGTTAGTGTTGTTGATGCAGAAAATCGTAAGATAACCACAAATTACGACGCCCAGGGCAACAAAGCCCAGGTAATCGTTGACCCGGATGGGCTCGCGCTAACTACCACTTACACCTATGACGCAAACAACAACGTAACCAGTGTCACCAATGGTAATGGCGATACCTCCTACTATGCCTACGATGCTCTCAATCGACTGCGCTTTGTTGTTGATGGTAATCGAAATGTCACTGAAACCGAATACGATCTAGCGGGTAATATTTTCCTGAGTAAGCGGCACGAAATTGTACTGCCGGGCTCAGTAACTGATTTATCCGAAAGTAGTATTGAAGGCTATCTGGATAGTTTGGGCGCCGATGCTAGCGCACAAACAAATCGATTTATTTACGATGACGCTGGCCGGCAGAGTTATGTGGTTAATAGTGCTGGCTATGCTACTGAATTTGTTTACGATGGTCTGGGTCGTACGATTGCGACGCACGCCTACAGTGCAGTCGTAGATCCTCAGCAGGATGACGCAAGCATTATTAGTGCTATCGACATTCAAACCCCTACACGCTCCGAGTACACCTTCTACAACGGCCGCAACGAGCGCGAGTTCTTTGTGGATGCTGAGGGTTATGTCAACCAATACAGCTTTGATGATAATGGCCGCGTAACAGGTGTAACCCGGTACGATTATCAGGTCGATGGGGCGAGTATTAGCGATGCGGCGTCACTGGCAACCGCGGTAAGTGGAAAGGCTAATGTAGCCACCTATACCACCTATGATGAAGCCGGTCGTGAGCGGTTCTATATCGATGGTGACGGCTATATCAGCGAAACGCTATACGACGATTCCGGAATGGTCGTGGAGCGCCGTCAATATGAACTGCAGTTTGCAGGAGTACCCGCGGATGCAGCAGCGGTACAGACCTATATCGCCACTCAGAGCGGCTATGCCAGCCAAAATATACATTCCGTATATGATTCTGCTGGACGCGTTGCTTTCGAAGTAACCGCGGACAATGCTGTCACCCAGTTTGTATACACCAACACAGGGGAAGTCCGTCAGAAGCTTGCGTACGATGTTGGTGATTCGATTTCAGACTTTTCTTTTTCCGCATTGACGAGTCACGTCGACGGAGCGGAAAGTAAGAGTGTCACTAGCCTGTACGATGCAGCAGGGCGCTTGCAGTACAGTATTAATAATGCTGGATATGTTACTGCATATGAATACGATTCCGCCGGAAACGCGGTGGCGCTCCATCAGTACGATACGCAACTAGGCGAGGGTTTCGAGAGCTTTACTGCTGCGCAGGTTCTCAGCGCAGTGTCGGTTGGTGCTGCTCGCACCAGTTACAGTGTTTATGATGCAGCGGGGCGTGTCCGCTTCGAAATTAATTCCGCCGGATATATCAGTGAATATGAGTACGACAGCTTTGGAAATGTCGCGCGTACGTTGCAGTATGACTATGTCTACGCCAGCAACCTAAGTATTGCCGATATTGACAGCACTATTCAGACTGGAGGCTGGGAAAGTTCAGCTCGTATCGCGAGCAAAGATTACGACCTGCTCAATCGAGTCACTTCTCTGACCGATGCCGAAGGTCATACCGAATACTATGGCTATGACGCATTCGGTAATCTGACGAGCTTTACCAACAAATTGGGCAGCGCCGCCAATGATCCGGAATACACCTGGGTCTACGAGTACGACAAGCGTGGCAACCGTGTGAGAGAGATTACTCCGGAAGAGAGCTTTTCTCTCTCCAGTGGCATTGCAAACCTAGAGCTGATGCAAGATAGCAGGCTCATTACTGAAATGAGTTACGATTTTCGTGGGCAGCTGATCAGCCGTACCGAAGGCATTTATATCGATACCAAAGAGGGTGAGTGGTTTAACGATCCAGAGCCCGGTGTCCCTGACCTATGGATACCGAACCCCAATTATGGACAAGAGGCTGACGGTCTAGCTAGGACCACAAGCTATCAGTACGACAATCGCGGCAATCAGATTGGTATCACGTACCCAGATGTGGATGGGCAGACGCCGCAGGTCAATACTCTCTATGATTCCTTTGGCAATGCTGTAGCTAACCAGGATGTCCGTGGTAACTACGCCTATAAGGTCTACGATGCTGAAAATCAGCTGCAATATGAGATCGATGCCGAAGGCTACATTACCGAGTACCAGTATGATGGTTACGGTAATCAGGTCGGCCTGACTCGCTATGCCAAAGCTTGGGGCGGTGTTGACGCTCGAGGTCTAAGTGCCATATCTACTGCGGAAGTGGAAGGCAAGCTGGGTGAATCTGGATATAGTGACAGCGTAGAAAATCGCAGTTTGGTCCGTGAGTTTGACGAATTGAATCGTCTCATGCGTGTAACGGAGGAGAGCGTTAGCTATTTCGATACCGTAACCGGCACTTTGCAAACGTCCTCGCCAAAAACTGAGTATCAGTACAATGCCTATGGTGAGCTGACCAAGTCCAGCGTTCTGATTAGCGAACATAGTAATACTTGGGCCCATACCTACCATTACTACAATGGCCTTGGTCAAAAAGTAATGACGGTCGATGCCGAACGTTATGTCACTGAATGGCAGTACAACGAATTTGGGCAAACTGAGTTTGTCACTGAATATGCTCGTGCTCTGGGGGCTGGTGTTGATTTGGAAGCTGGAAAGCCAGCAGCGCCACCAGCTTCGAATACAAGTGATTCCGATATTGGCCGAGATCGAACGCGTCAATTCGTATATGACAAGCTCGGCCAGGTAAAGGAGGAGTGGCTGCTCAGCTATGAGCACGACAAACTTGAAACGTCTAGCGGTTACAGTCTCACTAAAAATCAGCTGTTTGATCAGGCCGTTCAGCAAACGCAGTACGACGCACTCGGGCGTGTAACCGAGACTATGGATGTCAGCGGAAACCGCGTACTAACTGGTTACAATAAGCTGGGCCATACCATTTGGACAAAAGAGGATGCACGTAATGTCCTCTTAAATACCAATACTGAAGGTGCTGGTGCCGCATTGAATGGAACGGCGGGCACTATGGAGCAGCAAGATGGAGTGCTGCTGAATAGTACCCAAAGTCGCACACCATATGTGAGCTACAGCTACGATCTCTTTGGCAATGTACTGAAAGAGCACCGTTACGCAAACTTCACGGATGATAATAACAATAGTAACGATGCCAGCGTGGCAGACCAGATTACTTACAATGAGTACGATAATCATGGCCGTTTGATTAGTACGCGTAACCCGAATGGCAGCGATACAGGCTATAAGTACGATCTCGCAGGGCATGTGGTTGAGACCACCCAAACATACTCTGACTCCAAGGGTACCGGTTCGTACACAGCCAAGACAAACTACGTTTACGACAAGCTCGGTCAGCAGATTACTACTCAGGTAGATCTCAGTAACAGTGCGCAGTGGAACCTGGACAATGTTTCTGTAGGCGATCAGTTCATCGAGGTGAAGTACAACGCCTTTGGTGAAGTGATTGCACGGGGCGATAATCGCACTAATTTCCAAGAGAGCTTCACATACGACAATGCTGGCCGTATGACCGTGGGTGTCGACGCAAAAGGTGCAGACGTAAACTATGCCTATGACTTGCACGGTGAACTCGTTCGGGAGCAGTCTGAAACTGCTGCCGAAGGTCTGTATACCAAATTGTATTATCGCGACGGCCTTGGTCGGGTAGGGCGTACTGAGTTGGGTACCATCTCCCAAAGCTTTAGTGGAGAAAATGCCACCCTGACACCAAATCTGTACCAGACTTACGACCGCTGGGGCAATGTACTGCAGCAGACCGACGCCATTGGGTACATCACTTCCTATCGATACAACCAGCTGGATCAGGTTACCTGGGAGCAAAAACCCAAGGCGTTGGTTGTAGATGAGCAAGGTGTCGAAGCAGGGCGAAATCCCGAAACCTTCTTCTACTACGATCTGGGTGGAAATCGCATTGCAGAAACCGATGCTCGTGGCAATACCCGCTATCAGCAGGTTGATGAACTTGGTCGCTTACTAAAAACGATCGATGCGCTGGGTGCGGAAACGCACTATGCCTATGATGTATTTAACCGAGAGATCGCTCGTCAGAATGCTGTCGGTTATATCACCACCACCGAATATGATCGTCTCAACAATATTACCGAGCTTGGCGATATCCGTTTCGACGTCACCGGTGATGCCTATAATCAAACTTTGATCAAGCACAGCTACAATGAACTGAATCATCAAATTCAGACGCAGGTAGCGTATACGGGCAGCGGAGCGACAACCACGTTTGCAACCAGCTATACCGATTACGATGCGCTTGGTAACGCTGTACGGACCGAATCAGCGGAAGGCGTTATCAAGGAGTATCAGTTCGACGCGCGCGGAAGAAAGATCATTGACCGCAATGGACTACATAGTGGTGGTGAAAATCACCAGCTAAGCTGGAACTACGACTATTTCGGTAAGCTCCAGAGTCACAATGATCTTGCCGGTACTGACTTTACTTATGAGTATTATGATAATGGTCTTCTGAAGCGGAAAGTGCGTACTTCGGAAAAGAATGAAACCGTTATCGAAAATAACGAGACCGTAAGTAAGTATGGCATCGTATATACCTACTACGATAATGGCGCCTTACAGTCTATTAACGATAAAGATAGTAATCTTTACGCAGAGTACGAGTACGACGAAAACGGACAGCGGACCTACGACTACATTCGGGGAACCGATGCACGTGGCATTCTTTATGAACAAGCAACTGATACTCGTTATGATGAACATGGCAGGCTGAGCCGCGTCCGTACCCGTGACATCTTCCAAAATCTCGTAACCCTCGATGCCACTTATAAGTACGATGAGGTGGGTAACCGCCGTTCCGTACAAGTAGCGTCGAAGTACGACTACACATACACCCCGCCAGTAAATCACGCGCCTACTGTGAACGTACAGGTGAGCGATAAAACGGTTCGTGAAAGAGAAGAGCCGAGAGTTTATCTTGGCCAAAATATTTTTGTTGATCAGGATGCGGGCGATTCGCTGACCTACGAAATACTTGTGCGCGGTTGGCATTGGGACGCTAACGCGATTTATGTCCCGCCAAAAGGTGGGGATCCCGCCTACTATGAGCCTGGCTATCTCAGAGATACTGGTTTCTCCGAACCACCTTCCTGGTTAGGGCTGGATATTACCCAGGACAACAAATTCTATTTAGATACTACCGAAATCCCGATCGGTGCATCAGATAGCATCAGTTACTCTACGGATTATGAAACTGGTGGCGAGTTTGAGATATTCATCCGTGCCACTGATGCTTCGGGCTACACGGCGGTAGAGAAGTTTATTCTGCAGGTCGATCCGTATGCGAACTCGGCGCCAACGGTTGGAACTACTATTCCAGATATCGCGGTAACTGAAGGAGACACGATCTCTGAAGATTTGCCCGCGGGTGCGTTCTCTGACCCTGAAAAGCACGGTATTACCTACTCAATAGAGGAGCGTTATTGGGTCGAGGGCTACGAGGAAGTTGTTATTCCGGGTATCCCTGACGGAGAGGGTGGCTGGGAAGAGCCGCCTGTGACTCGCTGGGTAGAGGGGAATTGGGACTATCGTTCAGGTCACCCGTTCCTTGATATTAACAAAAGTACAGGAAAGATTACCGGTACCGCTGCGGCGGTAGATGTAACCACTACTTTTGGCATTCGTGTAGTGGCAACAGATAAGGGTACTCCGCCCCTGTCTGCCTACCAGGCCGTAAACGTTGTGGTTAATCACATAAATGACGCGCCGGTGGGTGATATACCCAATCAAACGCTTCAAGAAAGTAAATCAGTATTTGTTCACCTTGATGACCACATTACTGATGTTAATAGTGATGTCTTAACGTTCACCGCAACACTAAATGACGGTAGCGCTTTGCCGTCCTGGATTATTTGGGACGATGTCAATACGTTAAAGTTGGATCCGGATTACGGTCATCAGGGTTCCTATACCGTTAAGGTTGTCGCCAATGACGGAAATGGTGGTACCAGAACGGATACCTTCACCATTACTGTGACCGAAGGTCCTAACCGGGCTCCTATCGTATCAGTCGCAATCGCAGATCAGAGTGTCAATGAGCGGGCTCCGTGGAGTTTCCAGGTGCCCGCCAATACATTCACTGATCCCGACGGTGATAGCTTAACCTATCAGGGATATCTCAGGGTCTGGGTGGAAGAGCAAGTGATTCCGCCGCAGGGGGGGGATCCGGAAACGATAATACCCGCCCATTGGGAAAATCGTAGTCTTTCCGAGAGTGGCTGGATCTCGTTTAACACCTCTACCCGCACGTTTACCGGTACTCGAGATGGCTTGAATGGCAGCAACGAGGTATACCAGCTTGTAGTTGAGGCAAAGGATCCAGACGGTCGTAAAGGCTACGATTATTTCTCAATTACTGTCGTTGATATCAATGAAGCCCCGACGGTGGCCACCCTGCTGGCAAACAAGTCGGTGCAGGAGACAAAGTCTGGCTCGTACACCTTCGGTGCCAGCGCGTTTGTGGACTCCAACGGAGATTCACTCACCTATTCTGCCCAGTTGAATAACGGCAATGCACTACCGAGTTGGATTTCATTCAACGAGAGCACGCGTACGTTTAGCTGGAATCCGGCCTACGGGAATAAGGGCATCTATGACATCAAAGTCACTGCCAATGATGGTAATGGTGGCACGGTATCCGATGTATTCCGCTTGACGGTAACCGAGGGCCCTAACCGGGCACCGATTAAAAATACCGCAATCCCGAACAAATCGATTAACGAAGGTGCCGCCTGGAATTATCAAATTCCTAGCAGTTACTTCACCGACCCTGACGGGCACAGTTTGTCCTTTGTCGCGAAGAAAGTTGTTCCGGGATATTGGGACCCGCAGGGTTATTGGAACTCAGTGGATCAGGTCTGGGAGCCCGTCTATGTCGAAGAGCAAGAAGTTGCACTGCCCGGTTGGCTGACGTTCGATGCTAGTACACGTACGTTCTCCGGTACTCGCACCGGTATTGTTCTGAATGAATCTTTTGCGATTCGAGTAACGGTTACCGATGGCGGCAGCCCGGCATTGTCCGTTACCGATGAGTTCACCCTGACGGTTATCGCGGCCAACGATGCGCCAACCGGTGACGTGCCAAATCAGACTGTTCAGGAGAGCAAGTCCCTTAGCGTCAACCTCAACAACCATATTATTGACGTTAACCAGGATTCGCTAACCTTCAGTGCAACCATGTCCGATGGTAGTGCTCTGCCCAGTTGGATTACCTGGACCAATAGTTCGACTCTGAAAATCAACCCAAATTATGGCCATGAGGGCAGCTATACCGTCAAAGTGACCGCTACTGATGGACGGGGTGGAACCAAGGTCGATAACTTCACCGTGACCGTCACTGAGGGCCCCAATCGGGCGCCGACGGTAGCGAATGCGATCGCCAACCAAAGTGTCAATGAACGTAGCAGCTGGAACTTCCAGGTGCCGAGTAACACGTTCACAGATCCTGATGGTGATAGCCTGACTTACACAGCGTATTATCGTGTGTGGGTGGCAGAGAGCCAGTTCTACGATGGTGAGTTGGGTGTTTGGGAGACAATTCCTGCCCACTGGGAAAATCGCCCCCTTTCCGAAAGTGGCTGGATCTCATTTAACTCTTCTACCCGCACGTTTACCGGCACGCGGGACGGCCTGAATGGCAGCAACGAGGTACACCAGCTCGTGGTTGAGGCAAAGGATCCAGACGGACGTAAGGGGTACGATTACTTCTCAATTACTGTCGTTGATATCAATGAAGCGCCAACAGTGACTTCTCCGTTAGCGAATAAATCGGTACAAGAGACCAAGTCCGGCAGCTATACGTTCAGCACCAGTGCATTTACAGATTCGAATGGTGATTCACTTACTTTTTCTGCGAAATTGAATAACGGTAGTGCGCTGCCAAGTTGGATTACTTTTAACGCAGCTTCCCGCAAATTTACTTGGAATCCGGCCTACGGGAACAAGGGCAACTACGATATCAAAGTCACGGCCAATGATGGCAATGGCGGCACGGTGTCTGACGTATTCCGCTTGACGGTGACAGAAGGGCCTAACCGGGCGCCGATTAAAAATACCGCAATCCCGAACAAATCGATTAACGAAGGGGTAGCCTGGAGCTATCAGATTCCGTCGAGCTACTTCACCGACCCGGATGGTCACAGCCTCAGCTTTGTCGCGAAAAAAGTCATTCCGGGATACTGGGATCCCCAGGGCTACTGGAACTCGGTTGACCAGGTTTGGGAGCCTGTGTATGTGGAAGAGCAGGAAGTAGCGCTGCCGAGCTGGCTGAGTTTTAGTTCCAGCACGCGAACCTTCACCGGTACTCGTACCGGGATCACCCAGAATGAAAGCTTTACCATTCGTGTGCGTGTGACCGATAGTGGCTCACCGGCATACTCGGTGTCTGATGACTTTAGCTTAACTGTTGTAGCCGCGAACGACGCTCCCACCGGCACACTCGTCGATAAGACCGTCCAAGAGAACAAGACTCTTACCTACAACCTGAACAACAATATCAGCGATGCCAACGGCGATACGCTCAGTTATTCAGCAACCCTGAGTAACGGTGCGGCCCTGCCAAGCTGGATTACCTGGAGCAATAGTTCCACCCTGCGCTTTGCCCCTGCCTATGGCAATAAGGGCACCTACGACATCAAGGTGACTGCTAGTGATGGGCGAGGCGGTACCCGTGTCGACATCTTCCGACTGACAGTTTCTCAAGGCGTCAACCGCGCGCCTGTTGTCTCCAACGGTATTTCCAATAAAACGACAACGGAATATGTAGCCTGGAGCTACACCGTGCCAACGAGCACCTTCTCGGATCCGGATGGTGATACTCTGACCTATACCGCCTATAAGCGCGTTTGGGTACCAGAGTCACAGTGGTACGAGCCTGAGATCGGCGAGTGGTTTACCACACCGGCCTACTGGGACTATCAGGCACTGCCCAGCTGGCTCTCCTTCAATACTTCCACGCGAAATTTCAGCGGCACACGCACCGGTATCTCCAGCAACGAAACCTGGCAGTTGGCGGTGATGGCCAAAGACCCATCCGGTAAAAAAGTGTATGAGCACTTTGACCTTACCGTTCAACCGGGTAACGAAGCGCCAATCGTCGCTAACCCGATTCCGAACCGGTCGGGTACAGCGGGATCAGCGTTCAGCTATACCTTCCCATCCAACACTTTCTCCGATCCAAACGGGGATTCGCTGACGTATAGCGCCAAGCTCAGTAATGGCAGCAGTCTGCCGAGTTGGCTGTCCTTCAATGCCGGCACGCGTAAGTTCAGCGGCACACCGACCGCCGGCGGAACCTGGGATGTACGTGTTACCGCGAACGATGGCAACGGTAAGTCGGTATCGGATGTATTCCGTATTACGGTCACATCCAATAGTGCGCCAATTCTGGTGACACCAATACCCAACCGCTATTACAGCGTGCAGATTGGGGACCCAATCTATTTCTCGGTAAAAAATAACTTTAGCGATCCTGACGGGGACACGCTGAGTTTCTCAGCCAGCGGCCTCCCTTCCGGCATGTCGATCAACTCCAGCACCGGGGCGATCAGCGGCGTTGGCCTTGGCTTCTGGACCGTGACGGTGACCGCATCCGATGGCAAGGGCGGTAGCAAGTCAGACGTGTTTACGCTCAATGTAGAGCGGGACTTCGGTGGCGGCGGCGGTATCAATCCGCTGATGGCCCCAATGAGCATGAGCATGACGATCCCATCAGAACCGGAAGACTTCATCGATCCGGATGAATACTGGTGGAACGTCGATCCGACCATTACCCGTTACGAGAGCTACTGGTACACCTACGACGCTGAAAACCGTATGGTCATTGCCGAAGGTGATCTGATTGGCGGTGTAGGCGGCGAGATTGGTTTGGGCGTTAACAAAGGTAGCCTGATCAAATACGACGCCGTCGGTAATCAGGTGCTGCGCGTTGAAAAAATCGGTTCCGGAAACAGTTACGAAGTACAGCGCTTTAACTACAACCAGATCGGACAATTGATCTCAGCGCAAAGCGTGAAGGGGGCCGTTGCCGGTACAATTGACTGGTCTGTTGAAGCAACCCGTAACAGCAAGTATGCCGATAACTCAATCTGGCGCACCAGCACGGGCTACGGCTACGATCTTGCTGGGCGTAATAGCCGAACCACTACTTACTATGGCGAGGGCGAAACCCGTCGTTTCCGAGTTGAGGTTGGCGATGGCGATTTCAACTTTGTCGATAAATCGGTGGCCGGCGAAAAGGAAACAGA
This sequence comes from Microbulbifer salipaludis, assembly GCF_017303155.1. NCBI lineage: Bacteria > Pseudomonadati > Pseudomonadota > Gammaproteobacteria > Cellvibrionales > Microbulbiferaceae > Microbulbifer > Microbulbifer salipaludis. The sequence continues at coordinate 2,220,764 of NZ_JAEKJR010000002.1, read as the reverse complement.
GACCGTAACCTACTTCGACAAGGACGGTCGTACCACTCTGGTCGAAAACCTGGGGCATACGGCGCAAGACTGGAATGGCATTGATATCGGTGGCGAGATACTGAATATCCCCGATGTTTCCATTCTGTCAAAAGTCACCTATGGCGCCGGCGCCTACGATGCCGCTGGCCGTCTGACCGGCTATAGCTATGTCAAAGTGAGCAAAGGGGAGGGCGATACCGATACCCTGTCGAGCTATACACTCACCTATAGCTACAACTACCTCGCACGGGACAGCTACCTGACCCAGACAGTGACCGGTGCCGGTAGTGAAACCAACCACAAGGATGGCACCAACTACAGCGTTTACGACGATAGTGGCCGTCTGGAGTACACCACAGAAAGCTACAAAACCAACCAGATCACTGAACAGCAGCGCCGCTACTTCCGTTACAACGGCGACGGCCAGATCATTAACAAGATCTCCGGTGAGCTGGATGGTGGGAACTTCACCACCGAGTCCGATGGTTCCGAAGAACGTCACTACTACTATGCGCAGGGTCAGCAGATTGGCTCTGTAGATGGCAGTGGCCGTATTCACTTCGAAGATCAGGCCGGCTACAAGCTGGCGGGGCAGTCAGGCCCGGCACAGGCCTCGGTGTATGCGGTGCGCGCGGGAGATACCCTGCGCAGTATCGCCCAGCAGCTGTATGGTTCCGGTTCCCTCTGGTACCTGATTGCGGATGCGAATGGTCTCGCCGACGATGCCACCGTGCTCACCGACGGCCAGCAGCTGCGTATCCCTGCGCACACTACCAGCATTAACGATGCTGATACCTTCAAGGCGTACAACGCCGAAGAGATTATCGGTGACCGGACTCCGGCTGTACCGTTTGTGCCGCCACCCCCCTCAGCAGATAATGGGTGTGGTGCAATTGCAACCATTATTATGGTTGTGGTTGCTGTTGTGGTGACGGTGTATACGGCGGGAGCGGCGGCTACCGCGTTTGCAGGTGGCACTGGTGCTGTGGGGGGGGCTAGCGCAGCAACTGTGGGTACTGCGGCCCTATCGGGCGGCGGAGCAATCGTTGCTGGTGGCACGACTGTCGCAACGCTCAGCGCCGGGGCCGCGATCGGCGGTGCTATGGTTGGTGGTTTTGCAGGTTCAGTTGCCAGCCAATTGGTTGGTAAAGCCATGGGTGTGGTCGACAGCTTCTCCTTGAGGACCGCCATTGCCAGTGGCCTGTCTGCGGGTGCTGGATCCGCAATCGGTGGCGCGTTACGAGCCTCGAATATGTTCGGTCAGGCCCATCAGGCTGTGGAAGGGGCGAGACAGCTCAATACCGCAGGTAATTTCATGCAAGGTGCTGCAACGTACATCTCTGGTGTTGCAGCTAAAGCGATAACAGGTCAGGAAACCAACTTCAGTTGGGCCGCTGTTGCCGCCTCTTCGATTGGTGCAGGTGCGAATAGCTATCTCGGCGGGCAAAATAGCATCCTAAAAGGGTTCGATCTTGGGCTGGGTGACTTTGGACAGCAGTTCTCCAACTCCTTTGTTGGTGGTGCGGTGAACTCCACTGTTCAAAGAGCATTTGGGCTGGGTGGGAAGCAAGACTTCAAGCAGATCGCTGCAGATGCATTCGGTAACGCAGTAGGCAACAGTATCGTTGCCAATGCCATTGCAAAAGATGATGAGTTGGGCTTCCGCAAGCGGCATGAAAAGCAAATTGCTGCAAGCCTAGCTGAGCTTGGCAATATTTCTGCGGAGAATGCTGAAATATTGGCACAGCGCATTATGGCCGACCAAATTGACCCTGGCTCGTTAGACGAACGAATGGGCATAGGGCGTGATTTGTTGAGTGCAATGGGGGCTGACGAGGCACAGGTCGACCTGATTTCTGAGCGTATTTTGGCGCCTGCTCTGCAAGAAAATAGCGAGATTTTGGCCAAGCTTGATGCCCTGATAGAGGGGGATTCTGGCCTAAGCGTAACGGCAACAACACAGTTCCCTGAGCAGGAGATGGAGGTTGTTGAGGTAATTGGTGAGCGGCTAACGCCAAGAGCATCCATGGATGCCGCGCGTATTGAAGCTGCGGTGCAGGACAATCCATCCTTGCTAGGGGAGTTGATTCGTGAATCTGCGCCTTTGTTATCCTCACTGGGTGATGGGATCATTGAGGTCTCAGAATCGCTTGACTCAGTCTGGGCGAAAGGTGCGCTTTACGCATTAGAATTTGCCATGGGGCCCGTGAAGTTTGCGGTATCGAAAGCGATTGAATATTCACCGGTAGGTCAGTTCATTGGTGAAAATATGGACAAAGCTTTCAATGCTGCTACTGAATTTATGGCAGATGAAAGTGGGCTGGATGAAGGAACAGTTGCTAAAATGGCGGTTGGATTGGTTGGAACCGCGAGTCTGGCTCTCGGCGCATCCTATGCAATCAAGAATCTGCCTAAGTTGATGGATTCGTTTAAAGGCTTCCTAGCTAAAAAGGATGCGTGGAAAAATAACAATAGATTAGAAAATGATCTAAATGGTATTCCTAACAATAGGCGGAAAGGGTTTGGTGTTATACCTGAGTCGGTAACAACCACGAGTGGCGTACCGATTCAACCCACACCAGGAAAGACAACTACAATTCTTGGGAACTATGTTGAGGATATGGACAACATTATTAACCAGCAGCTGAAATACCCAAAGACAATCGATTTCGACGCTAAGCCCGGAGGATTTAATGTCTTAAACGTTCCGGATGAAATGTATAAGACACCAGATCAGTTTTGGGACGAGATAAATAAACCTTTCCTTGACATGGCGATAAAGCGCGGTGATGAAATCCCTCTGGCGACAAAACCTAGGACTGACATCCTGTATCGAGATGATGGTACTTTGACAGGCTATGGACGTGAGATAGAGCATTTAATCAATAATGGTTATAGCTATGATAGTGCTACAGGAAAAATGATTCGAAATTAAGGAGTTTAAGATGAAAAATCCATATGGAAAATTTCTCGACTCGAAGGAATCTATTTTCAATAAACTAGGTTTTCTTAAGTTAGTAGATAATGAATATGTAGCAATTTTTTCAAAAAATGATTGTGCGATTGAAATATCGATAGAGAGATATTACGCGCCTTCCATCAATACCAAAGTAATTGATCGTGAAGGAAATACATATTCGATGAGGGTAATTCGAGAACTGCTGGATTTGAAAAATCTTGAGAGAGACTCGAAGCATCTAGAGGACATTAAGAGCAGGTATAAGTTGGATGACGAAATTGCGGATAAATCTCTCCGTAGAAAAGGTTTAGAAGAGTACGTGAACTTAAGTTTTGAGCAATTGCTTGGTTTTTTGTCACGGTTCTCAGATGCTTTGTGTCCGATTGATGATGCACTTAAACTTGAATATCAAAAGCGAGATCAGGATTTTCTACGGCGATTGGGACTGTGATCGAATAAATTGGTGTCAGAAAGAAAACAACATCCATATAGTAAGGAATTGCTTTCGGATGCCTGTTTTGAAGGTTTGAACTTTTTGTTTTCTTCCTCAGAAATAAATGGGGTCACAGAATGAATGGGGTCAGATCAACATTTTGACGCCCATTGGAACCCCATAATTAAATGGGGTCAGATCAACATAATTAAATGGGGTCAGATCAACATTTTGACGCCCATTGGAACCCCATAAATTATTCATCCGTTAGTCTGTTGCCATCAGGAAAAAGGATTTTTCCATGGCCAGATTGCCTCGTCTCGGTCCCGCGGGTATTCCGCAACATGTCATTCAGCGCGGTAACAACCGTCAGGTTTGCTTTTGTTCAGAGCAGGACATGATTGCCTATGTCGGCTGGCTAAAGCAGTATTCCAAATCATTTGGTGTTCAGGTCAATGCCTGGGTGTTGATTCAATAAATGGGGTCAGATCAACGTTTTGACGCCCATTGGAACCCCATAAATTATTCATCCGTTAGTCTGTTGCCATCAGGAAAAAGGGATTTTTCCATGGCCAGATTGCCTCGTCTCGGTCCCGCGGGTATTCCACAGCATGTCATTCAGCGCGGTAACAATCGTCAGGTTTGCTTTTGTTCAGAGCAGGACATGATTGCCTATGTCGGCTGGCTAAAGCAGTATTCCAAATCATTTGGTGTTCAGGTCCATGCCTGGGTCTTGATGACGAACCATGTACACTTACTGGTGACCCCACTATCTGATGGCGCCGTGAGCAAAATGATGCAGGCACTGGGGCGAATATACGTGCGTTACTTTAACCGCGAGTACAGGCGTTCCGGTACTTTGTGGGAAGGGCGTTACAAATCTTGCTTGGTGGAATCTGAAGGCTATTTGCTTCAGTGTTATCGATACATTGAATTAAACCCTGTGAATGCCAATATGGTGGCAGACCCTGGGGAATATTACTGGTCTAGCTATGCGTGCAATGGGTTTGGCAAGGTGTCGAGCCTGATCACGCCACACCCGGAATATTTAGCGCTCGGTCGCTCTCCTAAGGAGCGTTGCGAGCAATACCGTGCACTATTCTCTTATCATCTGGATGGTCCCGCTTTGGAGGAAATTCGCACTTCAGTGAATAAGGGAATGGCGCTGGGTAGTCTACGCTTTAAAGAGGAGGTCGAACGACAGCATGCTCGCCGTGTGACTGACGTTCCCATTGGGCGGCCCCGAAAGAGCATCGTTAACACAAATTGAATGTCAAATGGGGGAATCACAGTTGCTCGTCGGTACCCCAAACGAAATTCGTGAGGCCTCAGAAAATCTCGCCGCAAATTTTTCTGCCAGTTGGCAATCACTGGCCCGCCCATTCCCGGCTACGAAAGAAAAGGACATCCATATAGTGGGTAATTGCTTTCGGATGTCTATTTTGAAGTTTTGAACTTCTTGGTTTCTTCCTCGCAGCGAGGCAATAGAGCCGAATTTAGTCGGTTTTTGGCTCGTTTGGATTTTGGAGGCAAGAAATAGCTTCGCGGGGAAAGTGCGATGTAGGTTTGCTTATCCGGAGGGGGTTATATTCTAAGATGTAATCGGCGATGAAAAATATCGCTCACAATCACGAATACCATGTGCCCAGCGCTTGCCAAGATGTTCACAAGCAGCACGAACCGTGTATCCCGTACCAACCAGGGATTTAAAGCGGCTTTCAAAGTGTTTGTTCATGTAGGCCCAGTGGCGGGGGGCAATCTGTAAGCGCTCAAGAATAGGTGGCAGTTGTTTTTTGATGGCCCCGCGCTTGTCATCGCGAAGGCACCGTCCACTCCAATCCACCAGCTCAATATAATCCTGCACCTTAAATGGCAGCCCTGTGGGCATGGGCTCTCTGGGATTGCCGACAAAAGGAAAAAGGGCGGAAGGCTGTTGCGCGCTTCTCGCAGTGATAATACGCTGCTTTATGGAGGTGTGATCAGACTCCTCCGGTGACTCCGCCATTGTTGCCCGGATCGGATTGAGGTCCACAGTATCGATTGAGGTTACGTTTGTCGTAAGCGGGTATTCCTTTCAGCCACTGCAGTGGAGTAGGCGAAACCGTGACTTAGTGAAAGTACAGGAAATGTAGAGTTTCAGTTCCTGCACCTATCCTCAAATTACATGTTATCGCGCAAGTGCTTCATTTCCACCGCATACGCAACGTTCGAACGGCCGTCCGGACGTGACTTTAATGACTATTATCTAATACATCATTTACCCTTATTTCTGAGTTTCGGTTGCTTCTTAAGCGAATTGTGTAAGATTTTGACATTTCCATTTCCGCATTTGCGAGGTGTATCACATTTTTGTGTGAAATCGTTTTGACTTATTTGTCACAGTTTATAGCGGCTGTATTCTCTCTGCCTCGATTAATTGGACGCCATTCCCGGTGGGAGAAAAAGAACAAAAAATTAGTCTTTGGGAACAGTGGGAACGAGGTGGTGATAGTGCTTCTCGAGATGCACTTATTGCACACTACCTGCCCTGGGGTGTATCGGTAGCTTTTTCTTTGATGAAAACCTTTCCGCCAAATTTAGTTCCCCATGATGATATTCGTCAGATCACTTCGATGGCATTGCTGGAATCCATAGCGCGTTTCTGCCCGGATAAAGGTGTTCCGTTTGAAGCGTTTGCGCGAAAGCGGGTTCGCGGTGCACTGTTGGATGAGGTAACTGCTGAAAATCGGCAGACTTTGAATACTCCCAATGAAGAACAAGGGTCCCGCCCATTTACCGCGCTAGTAGACCAGCTCGACGGAATGGTCATGGAAATTTTGCTGAATAGCTTGGGTGCAGAAGCTGCGCCCATTTACCCGAACTTTACCTGCAAGAGTGAAATGCACACGGTGTTGAATGATTTGGTTGCGCGGTTGAGTAGACGGGAGCAGGAAGTGATCAAACTTGCCTATTTTCATGACCAAAGCAATCGGGAAGTGGCGCGTGCGTTACGTTTGTCCGAAGGGCGGGTGAGCCAGGTAAAAAAAATGGCGTTGGATAAGCTCAAGTACCAATTAATAACAGAAATTTAATCGGCAACTTTGCCAATGACGAGACAAGCTTGTGAGTAATAGCGAAAAGCTAGAAGACCTGCAAAGACTGAAGAAATTCTGGGAGCAAGATCAAGAAAACCCGATGCTCACGCAGGATTTACTGGCGAAATATTTTGAAACGGGAACTCTGGAGGAGGCGCGCGAGTTTATCGATGCGTTGCCTGAGAGTGTCTTGGGATTTCCTCAGGTCTCACATTCCGCAGGCCTGCTGTGCCTTGCGATGAATGACTATAAGCAGGCGGAATTTTGCTTCCGCTGGGCGGACGCGAAAGCATCGGGTCAGCTGGCAATCCAATACAATTTGGCATACGCACTGTTTCAGCAGCGCCAGTATGCGGAGGTGGCGACGCTATTAATGGGCGTATCCAAGCCTACCCCGGAGGTGCTCATACTCAAGGGCCGCGCGTATCACCACTTGGGTGAGCTTCCTCATGCGGTGGAGACGCTTGAAGCTGCCATTGCGGAGAAGGCCGAGCCGCAAACCTGCGGGCTCCTCGCTCTTGTTTACAACGATGCCGGCAATCGCGAAAGGGCAATTGAGCTGGCTGGCGGTGTGTTACAGGAAGAGCCCCACCAATTTGAGGCCTTACTGGCGATGGCCGATGCCTATACCGCACTGCAGTCCTACACGGAGGCAGCGTCATGGTGTGATCTGGGGCTCCGTGAATACCCCTGTGTTGGGCGGTTTTGGACGGTAAAAGGTCAGTTGCAACTGGCGGAGTTTGATTTCAATGAGGCCAGAGTTAGCTTCACCAGGGCGGTGGAACTAATGCCGGAACACATTGGTACCTGGCACCTGCTTGGCTGGTGTGAGGTTTTACGGGGGGATCTGGATGCGGCGCTGCACGCGTTTGAGCAGGCTCTTGAGCTGAATCGGAACTTTGCCGAAAGCCACGGAGGTCTGGCAGTAGTGAATGCACTGCAGGGTAACTGGGACGTAGTGCAACGCGCCAGCAAGCGCGCATTAGGGCTTGACAGCGGAAACCTGTCTGGCCGCTACGCTCAGGCACTCTATTTTGAGCATCGGGGGCAGGTGGGCGCGGCGGAACAGCTGCGCCAGAAACTGTTCGCAACACCTACGGGCCAGAAGGTGGAAGGTAAGCTGCCGGAGATGGTGCAGAAATATCTCGCTAGCCGCGGCGAGCAACTGTAATGGAACCGGATACGGCCATGCGCCTAATGGCATCCATGCTGGAAGTGGCCGCATGGATGAGTGCGCCGGTGCTGGCTGCGGCCCTGTTTATCGGGCTCTTTGTGTCAATTTTCCAGGTAGTGACGCAAATCCAGGAAATGTCACTCACCTTCGTACCCAAAATTATTGGTGCGGTCGTCGTACTGATTTTGATGGGCAATTGGATACTCGCAACATGGATGGAATTTGCTGAAAAGTCGATTGGCATGGTGGCAGGGTAACTATGCTGCTGGAATCGCTTTCCCGGCAATCTGCACTTGTCGTGCTGGCCATGGTGCGCCTGGCGCCGTTGCTGTTTGTTGCGCTGTCAAACCCTTTGTCTCGCGTGCCCGCAAGTGTGCGCCTGATGTTAACGGCGACCGCGGCCATCGGCTGCGTGCAGTTGTCGCCGCAGCTTCAGGTGCCGGCAACCCTGGGGTTCGCGGAGTTCCTGCGGGCGGCTTCTATTGAGGCATTTATCGGCACTGCCTTGGCTGCTGGTTTTTTTGTCGGTTCCGCAGCGGTACTGACGCTGGCACGTATGGTGGATATGCAAATGGGCTTTGGTGCCGCTGCGGTGCTGGACCCGGCAACCAATAGTTCGGAGTCCATCATCGGCACATTGTACCTGTGGGTACTGTTTGTACTGACATTTGAGCTCGGCTTCCACTACGACATTCTTGGAATATTACTGCTGTCGTTCAAGTTGCTGCCAATGTTTGGGAGTGGAGTAGAGCTGGATCTTGGTGCGTTTACTGCTTATCTGACCCAGCAATTTACCCTGGCGCTGACGATTTTTCTGCCGGTTTCTATGGCACTTTTGATTTTCGATTTCTGTATTGGCTACCTGGCTAAAAGCATGCCGCAGATGAATGTGTACTTTGTTGGCTTGCCACTAAAAATCTTTATTGGCCTTGTGACTCTGGTGGTCAGTGTACGCCTGACTGGGGCAGGGCTTGAGCAGATGCTAGCCAACATCCGCGAATTTATGTTGATGGCGGTGGGCCGGTAAATGGCGGAGCAGGATCAGGATAAAAGCGAAGAGGCCTCGCCCTTTAAATTGCGTGAGGCGCGCAAGAAAGGTCAGGTCTCGAAAAGCCTCGAGCTAAATGCCTTCGCTGTGGTTTCGGTGTGCCTGCTTGCGGTTTTGCTGTTTAAGGAAAGGCTCGCAAGCGGTGCAGAGGCGATGTTGCGCACCGTCATCTCGCGTGGTTTTTCGGAGCCAATGGTGCCCGGTGCACCGGTAAGTTGGATGTCATACTTTTTGGGCGGCGTGTTGAACGTTCTCGGGCCAGTATTGGTGACAATTGTATTGGCCGCGGTGCTGGTCAATCTGGCTCAGGTAAAGTTTGTGGTTTCCACCTTTCCGCTAAAGCCGGACTTTCAGCGCCTGAACCCTGCGGCAGGCTTCAAGAAGCTGTTTTCCCGCAGAGTCTTGTATGAATTGCTCAAGGCAGTACTGAAGATCGGCTTTTTGTTCGCGTTTATCCTGCTGATGGGTATACCGCTGGTTAAGTGGCTGGTGAGTGGGGTGACGCTGCAGCTATCCAGTGTTGGCGGCTGGACTACGGATATCGTGGTGCAGGTGGTACTGGTATTTATCCTGATGCTATTGCCGATTGTGATCGTGGACAAGCTCTACACCAGAAGGGATTTCCTGCGGCAAATGCGCATGAGCCGTAAAGAGGTAAAGGATGAGCACAAGCGGCTGGATGGGAATCCGGAGCAAAAGAAAAAGCGCAAGCAGTCACAGAAAGAGCTGCTGGAGAAGACCAAGGCATTGGTCAATGTGAAGTCCGCTGATTTGGTGCTGGTAAACCCGACCCACTATGCGGTTGCCCTGCGGTTTGAGCGCAACGCGATGATTGCCCCGAAGGTCGTTAGCTTGGGCGCCGGCGCGCTTGCATTGGAGATCAAGCGCCGGGCGAGAATTTATGGCAAGCCCATTGTTGCCCGGCCAGCATTGGCACGTCAGTTGTATAAAACAAGTCGGCTAGAGCAGCCGATTTCACCAGATTCTTACAAAGAAGTAGCGGAAGTGTATCAGTGGTTTTACCAACGCTAAAATTACCCAATCAGCTTAAAGCGCTGAAGCAGCATTACCAGGCAAGTTATCAGGACCTTGCGCTGGTGGTTGCTATGATCGGTATTTTGATGGCGCTGTTTGTGCCGGTTCCGGGCTTCCTGCTGGACTTTCTGATTATTCTGAACTTCAGCTTTGCGCTGCTGATGCTGCTTATCACATTCTACAGTGATAAGCCGATTAAGTTCTCGACCTTCCCATCATTACTGCTCATGGCAACGCTATTCCGGCTTGCACTGAATATTGCCGCTACGCGTCTGATCCTGGCAGATGCCGAGGCTGGCAAGGTCATTGGCGCGATTGGCGAGTATGTCGTTGGGGGGAACTATGTCATCGGCCTCGTGGTATTCCTGATTCTGGTGGTGGTTCAGTACGTCGTGGTAACCAATGGCGCCCAGCGTGTGGCGGAAGTGGCCGCACGCTTCACTTTGGACAGTATGCCCGGCAAGCAAATGAGTATTGATGCGGACCTGAATATGGGGCTCATCGATGAAAAGACCGCGAGGAAGCGGCGAGATGATATTGAGCGCGAGGCAAATTTCTACGGGGCGATGGATGGCTCGACGAAGTTTGTGAAGGGCGATGCCATTGCCGGTATCATCATTATCTTGATCGATATTATCGGTGGCCTTTCCATTGGCCTTGCGCAACATGGTATGACCTGGGGAGAAGCACTAGAGACATTCACGCTTCTGACGGTCGGAGATGGAATTGTCACGCAGATTCCCTCTCTCATTATTGCCGTCGCTACAGGTATTCTGATTACGCGTGCAGCGACGGATTCGCGCCTCGGTGAAGAGGTTGTGGCGCAAATTACTGCCAATCCAAAAATCCTCTCTTTGATTGCCATCGTACTGTTGTTGGTCTGTCTATTGCCAGGTCTTCCCGCATGGCCACCATTGCTGTTGGCGTTGGTGTTCGGGGCGGCAACCTGGTACTCACTTTCGATTAAGCAGGAGCAGGAAGATACCGAAGAGCCGAACGCGTTGGTTGATGATTCTGAGCCAGAGAGTTTCGCCGACTTATTGCGGATGAAGCCAATTGAGTTTCAGTATGGAACAGAGATAGCCAAGTATGTGGAGACGCAGCGAGACCATCTAAATGCCCTGTATGAGAACTTGCGTCGGCAAATCGCCCAAGAGCTTGGATTGCTGGTTCCGTTGGTGAGTTATGTGCCATCGAAAAAGTTGACCGGCAATGCCTATAGTATCGCGTTCCATGGCTCTATGGTCGGTAGCGGCACCCTGTATGACGGCCAGAAAATGGCCATATCACCCGGCGGAAATCTGGATGCACTTACTGGTGTTGATACGCGCGAACCAGCCTATAAGTTGCCGGCAAAATGGATTGATGCAAAGCAATACGACCTTGCAAAGCGGGAGGGTTGTACGCTCGTGAACCCCGATACACTTATGATTACGCATTTACAGCAGGCGATCAATATGAAGGGGGAGGAACTGCTTACACGGCAGACTGTTGAGATGATGGTTGACCAGATTCGTGGCGACTTGTCTGGTCTCCTGGATGAATTAATTCCCAACAAGCTCCAAATATCGGAACTGCAGTCCATCCTCAAAGAGCTGCTCAGAGAAGGTGTCTCAATTCGAAACTTCCCTCGAATTTTGGAAGCGATTGCCGAGGCAGTTACCACCGGTAACAACCGTTACGACATTGTGGAATTAGTGCGTGCCCGTTTGGGATCTCAAATAGTCGAGAAAATTGCTTCGGGCCGGGAGGCACTGGAAGTTATTTCCATCGCACCGGATCTTGAAAATACGCTCGTGGCTTCGATCCGCAAGGATGACCGGGGGGGAGTGTTGGTGCCTGATCCGTCAATCCTTGACCGTTTAATGTCTAGCATTGTCGAAGCCAGTGATGCCGTAATTTCTAGAGGTCAGGAGCCTGTCTTAGTATGCTGTGTTCGACTGCGTCGTCCGATGTTTGAATTTTGTCGACGTATGTTGCCGTCTCTCAAAGTGCTCTCCACTGCGGAAATCGTTAGTGACATAAAAATTAATTCTAACCAAATGATCAGGGTATAACGTGAGTGCGGGTTACGAGTATAGCCTGAAGGCTATTCAGGGAAATATTCAGCAGGTAGAGCTGCTTAGCCAGAATGTGGCCAATATTGGCACGCCCGGCTATATGCCGATTGGTGCAGAGATTGCACCGATTGAGTTTCAGGTCGATTCATCCTCTGAGCCGATCATCCGAGTACGCGCGCACGATGTCTCCATTAAGCCTACTGGTTCAGAAAGAGATCTCGCGGTAATCGGTGACGGCTATTTATGGCTGGAGTCACGCGATGGTAGTGCCTCGATCGCCAAGAGCGTGACATTGACGGTGAATCCCGAGGGCGTGTTGACGAATTCTTTTGGCTTACCTGTACTTGATGAAAGTGGCTCGAAGATCGTTATACATTCAGACTTTGAAATAACGCGGGACGGAATTCGCGCACTTGATGGTTCCCATGAGTCGCGGATTGCACTTGTTTCAATTGTGGGACATTTGTCCGCGGAGATGGTTAACGGTGCTTATCGGATTCAAGCCGGGGATCTTGGCGGCATTGCCGAGGGGGCCTCGATTCTGCAGGGGCATGTAGTGGTCCCGAATATGAACAGTGCATCAGAGATGATCAGCATGATGCAAAAGACCAAGCATGTTGAATCCGTACAGCGTGCGCTAATGACAATCGACAGTATTTACGATACTGGCATTAACCAAATCGGGAAGTAGTTGTGGACGCACTTTATATCGCTCAAACAGGGCTGAATGCCCAGGCTGAACAATTGGATGTTATCTCTAACAACATCTCAAATATGAATACTCGGGGCTATAAGAAAGCAGGCGTAGAGTTCACCGCTGTGCTGCAGGCAGCTGGTGAATCGGGTCAGGCATTGAGTGGTGTTGCAGTAGAAGGTGTTCGTAATGACCTGAGTCAGGGCGCGATGCAAGTCACCAACAATCAGTGGGACATAGCGATTCAGGGTAACGGCTTTTTTCAGGTTGCTTTGGAAAACGGCGATTATGCTTATGTACGCAGTACAAGATTGTCGGTGGATGAAGACGGCTATCTAAAAACATCCTCAGGTGAAAAGCTTTCAGACTATGTGAATGTACCGTACGGTGTGGAAAGTGTGTCTATTTCTCCAACAGGTGAAGTAATAGGAAAGTTGGACGGGGCCGAAACGGTGCTTCTTGGCGAAATACAGCTCCACAGTGTGATGGATGTATCGAAGATGTCGCAGGGTCAGGGTGGACTATTCTACGTCGAGGACGGCATCGAAGTGACTGCGGCTACCCCCGGAGACTCGGGTATGGGGCTGGTACGCCAGGGATATGTGGAAGGCAGCAACGTAGAGCTTACTCAGGAGATGGTCCAGCTAATAATGGCACAGCGTGGCTACCAGCTAAATGCAAAGATAGTGCAGATCGGCGATCAGATCATGGAAACGGTCAATAACCTGCGGCGATGACTAGTAAAGCGATCATTTGCTTTCTCGTTTGTCTAGTAACGACTTCGATAAATGCACAGGAACGCTCAGCGCTGGTCTCAGGTGACCGCGGAAATTCAGATGTGACTCCATCTTGTGGAAGTGAGACATGCAGCATTGCTATCTTCGCGAGAGAGTTACTTGTAAAGCAAGCGCGATCACAGGGTTGCACCGTCCGGGCTACTGCTCTCAAGGGGTACGAGAAGGCGCAAGGGATCCTCGTAGGGCCGGAGCTTGTATCGCAGTTTGAGCACCCCTGTCGTCCGGGCATCCGCAAGGTTGAGCTATTCGGTAATGATCTGCATGGGATCCGGGTGCGAAAGGCTGTGTGGTTGAATGTCGAGCTTTTTGCACAAGTGCTAATTGCAGATAAAAGCTACCGTAAAGGCAGGTCGATTTTAGGTTACAAGGCCAAGATTGAGGGGCGCTGGGTTGACTTTGAAGGCGTATTTGGGAACCCAGCGAAAAATTATCTCGCCAAGAAGCGCATAAAGCGAGGTGAGATGTTAACCAATGTGAATGCCGTTCAGAGAAAAATAATAGCGGCTGGCGATGAGCTGATCCTTCAATCTCAGGCCCGTGGCATTATCATCAACTTGAAATCTGTGGCGATCTCTGACGCTGACATTGGCGATACGCTTAAAGTTGTCACACTCCATAACAACCAATTAAATTGCGGGATACTGAATAATCATGAGGTTGCTATTCGTTGTACTGCTCTGCGCGACAGTCATGCTGACCCCTGCCGTTGCTGAAGATCTGGTAGACCCTGACTTGTATCAAGGTATTGCTGCTGATAAACGCGCTTACCAGATAGGGGATACGGTAACCGTATATATAGCCGAGCGCACAGCGGCCGAGAGTTCGGCGTTCACAGATCGCGAGAGAGAATTGGATTTCAATGCGTCGGCTTATGACTCCACCTCCGACCATCGAGTAGGGTTTGGGTTTGATTCCGAATCCCGCGGTGAGGCAGTCACCTCCCGCCGCGGTGCGCTTCAAGGTCAACTCACCGCACGCGTAATTGGTTATAGCGAGGTTGGCCATTTGATTGTAAAAGGGGAGCAAGTGATAGTGATCAATGGAGAGGCGCAATCCTTGTTCATCTTCGGCACACTTCGTCCTGAAGATATTTCTCGAGATAACACGATTTACTCAACCCGTCTAATGGATGCTCATATTGAATTTGTCGGTGACGGAGTGGTAGGTGGTGCGCAACGGGCAGGTGCGATTACGTGGGTAATGAGATGGCTGGGGCTCAACTGATGTATATGTTCTTGCGACTGCTATGTGTGATTGCCGCATGCTTCTCCGTCTCGGTCTATGCTATCACCATTGAAGAGGTGACGCGCATAGAAGGCATACGAGATAACCAGTTGGTGGGCTATGGTCTGGTTGTCGGCCTCGCGGGGACAGGGGATTCTGCAAGAAATCGTGCAACGATACAGAGTGTTTCGAATACTCTGCGAGAATTTGGTGTCAATACGGAGAGGTTTAATTCCGCATCCCGGAATGTTGCTGCGGTAATCGTCACAGCAACCTTGCCGCCGTTTGCTTCACGTGGAGATCGGATCGACGTTCAGGTTTCATCACTGGGTGATGCCCGCTCGCTCGCGGGTGGAACGCTCTTTATGACACCGCTTGAAGGTCCGGATAACCGAATGCATGCGTTGGCGCAGGGCCCAGTCGTTACTGGTGGTTATAACTACTCCAAGTTCGATACTAGCTTACAAAAGAACCACCCCACGGTAGGCAAGGTCACCAAAGGGGCCATTGTAGAGCGAAATTTCAATTCTGATTTTATCGGTGAAGATGGTGGCGTTGTATTGATTTTGAATGAGCCCAACTTCCAGATGGCAAGTGATATCGCAAGTGCCATTACCGATCGAGTTCCAGGTGCCTTTGCGGAACCGCTAAATCCTGGAAAAGTGCTTGTTTCACCATCGGATGCGAAGGGTGGTTCTCCTTTTGACGTAATAACCCGAGCGCTAGCGGTGAATATCGACCTGGTTGAAAGAAATCGCATTGTTATTAACGAAAAAACGGGCACGATTGTAGCCGGTGGGCATATCGAAATCGGGGAAGCGACGATTTCTCACGAAAACATTCACGTAGCGATTACCACTGTATATGACGTAAGTCAGCCGTATGCAGTAGGTCTGTTTGCCGGGCGTAGATCGAGGACAGGGGATATTCGCACTGAGGTTGTGCCGAGCACGGATATTGTTGTGGCCGAAGAAGAGCGCGCACCCGTGACAATGCGTAAAGGTACCAAGGTCGACGAGCTTCTGAAGCACCTCTCCAGTATTGGTGTTCAAACGCGAGACATTATCAGCATCCTGCAAGCGCTGAAAAGTGCGGGTGCGATTCAAGCAGAAATAGTGGTGGAATAATGAACGTAGATTCTATGTCGGCACTTGTGGGTTCGGCCCTTGACTACTATGCCGCAGCACAGGAAGTTAATAGCAGAAACTTTGGTGCGACGGGAACGGGTAGGGGCTTTAAGGTTGTTGCGGATTTCAATGAAATCTTGGCTGAACACCTTGAAGCCGGAGGAAGCTATCAATCATTTTGGGCTGAGGCATCTCAGTTGGTCGACGAATATGTCACGGTAAATGCGCGTGAGGTAGCCCTGCCAGAAGTAGTGCTCTCAAGTCAGAGGCTGTCTGGCAGTTACAAGAATATTGGTACTGTCTACAACCAGATGGTTGAGTTATATCAAGTGGCACTGGGGAAAGGTAAGTGAGTACAACCGCGGCTGTGGAAGAACTTGCTCGCTCAATGCAGCGAGACCTGGCGTCGGTAGAGCTTTCTACATTTCTTGTGGCGAACGCAGAGAGGATGCTTCCTACAGGGACAGAATCGCTCTACGTCGGCTATGTCCATGGTTCTGACCGCCTTTCTTTCAGTGATCAACTAGAGACACTGATGGGCGCGGTTGAGGTACCTACAAAGAAAGTGTATCTACCTGAATCAGACTCGGCAGACTCTGCGGGATACGTTCGAATGGTGGATGTTGATGTTGCAAAAGAGTTTGTTGAAATGAGTCTGACCAAGCGCCGTTATGAGGCTGCGATCAAAGTGTATAACTCAATTTCTAGTATGAAGGCCACTGCGCGGGAGATAGGACGATGAGTATTGATAGCATTCGACCAGTATATAGCGCAATGAGCGAAATTATTGGCAATGAAACATCAGTAAATGGGTTGTCTAATGGGCCAGATTTCACACAGTTTCTTGATAATGTTTCGCAGGAAACGATCCGTGTCGAAGGATTGGTCGAAGAATTTGTTCGTGGTGGAGATATCGAGTTACATACAGTCATGATCGAAATGCAGAACATCAAGCTCAAGCTACAGGCCGTTACGGAGCTAAGAAACAAGGTGGTTGAAGCCTACCAAGAAGTAATGAGAATGCAGGTGTAACCGCGATGAATTCGAAACTCTTACTGTCAGTAGCGATTGTTGTACTGACAATTATAGCCGGTTTGACGACGTATGTGCTGTGGAAAGGTGACCATGTCGTAGTGGATAGCTTGGCAAATGAGCAGAAGCAAGAAGCGCTTAAAAACTATCTTGCCACACGTGGAATACGGTATAGCGTAAATGACTCGGGTCAGATCATGGTTTCCTCGGATCAAATTGAGGAAGTTCGGCGATCAGTTGGTGCTACTGGTGTCCTCAATCATGAAAGGGTCGGTTTTGAGATCTTTCAGGATGATAGCTACGGTGCGACGGAGTTTGCACAAAAGATATCCTATCAGCGCGCATTGCAGGGAGAACTTGAGAAAACGATTGTTTCCCTAAAGGGTGTACTTGACGCACGGGTACATTTGGCAATACCAACAAAGACGAGAATATTTCGAAAAACTGAGGAAGTGGCTGCATCGGTTGTTGTGTCACTTTCCGATGAAGGAAGTCTGGCCAGCATTGAGCCCGCAGTCCGCAGTATCGTCATCGGCGCAGTTCCAGACATCGCGGCCGAAAGTGTTTCCGTAATCCAGGATAGCGGGAACCGCGCAGGTGCGATTGGCGTAGGCACAGGCGTCGATGCCATCTCGGCGCAGGAGAGGTCGCGTGAATCGGACATCGCTGAGTCAGTATCGAAGATGCTACTAACGTGGTTTAAACCTGCAGATTTCAGTGTCAGCGTTTCTGTCACAATGACCAAAGATAGCAAGACCATCGCATCAACCGCACCGGTTGCGTCATCTTCCGTTGTTCGCACAAAGAAAGTGACATCGAGCGAAGATGGAGAGGCAGTAGAAGATATTAGCTATGAGTATGGAACCAAGTCTGAAAATATTGAGGTTCCTGCAGGTCAGATCGTCAAAATTGGCATGGGTGTAGCTATTAATGCGGACATCAGTGACTCACACCTTGCCGCGATTAAGGAGCTCATCTCTAGTGCCATTGGGCTCGATGAGCAACGTGGTGATAGTCTCACTGTAATCAGATTAAGTGTCTTAGAAAGCGTAACTAGTTTAGACGCGCCACTACTACCTTCAGAGATCACTGTATCTCAGACTGGGGTAGGAGCTACTGGCTCGAAGACATTGCTGCTGTGGGAAGTAGCGATTTCAGCTGGTGTGGCACTTGTGCTTGTTGCGAATCGATTGCATAGAAGGCGTCAGAGAAAGCGAGTCGTCAAGAAGGTCGAATCCTGGCTGTCTGGGGAAGTTGTACCGTGAATGCAAAGTTAACAGCAATTGCATTGGCAAATTTACCGGATGCCGCTCAAAAGAAGGCGATATCAGACCTCCCTGATAATCAGGTGGAGGCAGTTCAGCGTGCGCTCGAAGATCTCAATAAGACCTTTACTGTTCGAGAATTCAAATACTTGAAGAGTCGTGACCTGGAAGGTTTGCTTTCTAGGTTCTCTGATTTGCCAAATGAGGATGAAAAGCGAAGTCGTGCTATTCGGGAACTTAATCTAGGTGAGCAAATGAAGCGCTACCTTCTCGAGCAACTTAAGTTAGGCTAGAGAATGATATGGGAACACTCAAGTTACCAGTAAAGCAATCGCAAGCACCTAATGAACTCTCACAAGTCCAACCATCGCAGTTGCAGTCAGAGGCAGTAGCTATTCCGCCTGGACTGATATCAAGTGAAGAGTTAAAGGCTGCTGAAAAACAGGCCTACGAACGTGGTCTTGAAGATGGCCAGAATGCAGCTAACCGTAAGGTTGCGGCAGAACGCGAAGAGATTGACGCACTTACTAAGGTGTTAAAGAAAAAAATCTTGATGCTGGAAGAGTCCGCCAACGCAATTGCAGATCTTGTAAATGAGTTCAATATGGGCGCTCAGGTTATCAATAGTGGTGTCGAAGAGATTTCCAGCCAGCTTGAGAATAAGCTGGCGCGTGACTTTCTTTTCGACGAAGAGCTCCTTGCACAACAGATGGCCCGCAAGGTGGAGCGTTTCTCCAAAGAGTTGATGTTGGTTGACTACCGAATCATTGCAGACTCAGGTTTGAGAGAGTCTTTTGAGATGGACGAGTCGCTGGCACACCACCTGGCGAAAATTCAAGTCGAGAAGGGTGCATGTAAGTTGGTTTTGATAGATAGCAATGGCGAACTCTACTGGGACCCGGGAATGATTCGAGACGCACTGATGGAATCTCCTGTTCCGGATTCAAAGTGCCCGTGATGTTGCAGCGTAGAATTTTCGATAATGGATCATGTGTTCCGCCAATTCTGTATCGGGAAGGACGCGTTATAGGCGTAGATAGGAGTTCGATAACTATCGCTGGAATAGTTGGGCATATCGGCCAGATATGCTACGTGCGAGATTGTGCCGGTGCTTATGTTAGCGCCGAGATCATACGGAGTACGGCGGATTCTACTGTCCTGATGCCCTTGGGAGCGGCTACTGACGTACAGCCAGGCTGTGCTGTCCTTAAACCGGAACAGCAAAAGGCTCAATCAGTGCGCGAGTCAATGGATAAATCATATTTCCTGACAGCAATGGGCGAGCCTGTTGTGGATTACAAGCGTCAAGAGCCGCTTTGGAAGGGTTCTGAGGGCGAGGGTAACAATAAGCGCTATGCTGCGCCTTTGCCCGCATGCGAGAAGGTATCTACTGGAATATCAGTATTTGATGACTTTCTTCCATTGGCGTTTGGACAAAAAACAGCAATTTTCTCGAAAGCGGGGCTTGGAAAGAGCTCGATACTTAGAAAGCTCATAAATTCAAATGCGTTTGATCACGTCGTGTTTGCATTAGTTGGAGAGCGTTCGAGAGAATTGCTGACTTTTATTCGTGATGTAAAACCAGATCAATCTACTAAAACAACGGTAGTTGGTGCGGCGGCTTCAGAGCCAAGTATTCGGAAGGCGAGAGTTGTCGACACGGCTTTAGAGGTGGCTGGTGAATTAGTTGCCGATGGCAAAAAAGTACTGCTTGTAATTGATTCAATTACAAGGTATGCATGCGCTCTGAGAGATGTTGGTATTTCATCAGGCGAGGTTCCTGGTCGGCAGGGTAATCCCTTATCGGTTTTCAGCGGTGTTTCTGCTCTTTTGGAAAGCGCCTCAGATTATGCCGATGATTCGAGTTTGACGATCGTTGGCAGTGTGCTTCTGGAGTCAGATTTTGAGGACCTGATTGCCGATTTCGTAAAGTCTGTTACTGATGGCCACGTATTTCTATCAAGTAAACTCGCGAATAGAGGAATATTCCCGGCAATTGACTTGCTGGCAAGTCAGTCAAGACTCTCTGAAGTAGTTTTTTCTGAGGCGGAGAAGAAGGCCGCCCAGACTATAAGGAACGCGGTTGCCGAGTTTGAGGAGTTGGAAGATTACATCCGATTTTCAGGCTATCGTTCTGGAGAGCAGAAGTCGGTTGATAAAGCAGTTAAGAATAGAAAGTGCCTAGATTATTGGCTTCTTGGGGAGCAAACGTTTTCCAATCTCTTGGAGAATATTTCAAGTGCCTAGCTTCTACAAATTAGCCAAATATCAAAGATATAAAGCAATTCGAAAAATCGACGCAGAAGTGAATTCTCTCCGCTCAGGTGCAAAAAAGGTAGATGTACGAAAATCGCAGGTCCAAGGAGAACTGGAGAACCTAAATCGCGCATTGAATAGCGCGGTTTCTTCGGGGATACCCCTATATTTGCTAGATGAATATCTAACTAAGGTGCCAGTGTACGAGGATAATTCAGATCGGTTGGAGTCTGAGTCAATCCGATTGCTCTCCGAAATTAAACGGGTCGAATCGAAGTTGACTGCGGCATCCTCACAAATAGATATGTTGGGTGATCTGGAACGGCAGCGGACATATTTAGAAAAGTTTGCCCTAGATCAATACCAAGATGAAGTAGCTCAGGATGAGTTTCGAGCAGGATCGAATTAAATGAGTGTTAACTTACTGTCAGATTTTTCTTTTACGGCGTTAGGCGACGTCGTATTACGTGATAATAAGGCGGCTAACAATAAGGTGGCAGCGCAGTCATTTAGTCAGTTACTCGCATCTGATTCTCCGGGCCATGTTCCGTCTGAGAAAGACGTTTCAATTTCTGTGATTGAAGCGGGCAAAAGCTTCGAAGTGCAACAGTACGTACTTTCGTTTTCGGACGGAATGGCTGGCGGTGACTATTCCGCTATTCAGGATTGGCCACAGTTATTGTCGTACGCTACAGGTGTCGATGGCATGTCTCTAAAGTTTGGCAGTTCAAGAGAGATTGGCGTTATGACAGTAGACGTTTCATCTCCAATTTCCGATGGCATAGGAAATAGTCATAATGTGAAGGGTTCTCGTGATCTCCTGGCTCGTTTTTGGGGGGATCGTCGGTCCACGTCTGGCGAAGCAGCTGGGCGCGCAGCATACAAAGTTGAACGCTTTGATTCGCGGATTCCTATTTCTCCGCACCAGACAAGTCATACTGCTGCTACTTGGTCCAGTTCTTCACTGCCAAATAGATCTGTTCTTTTTTTAGTAAAGAATGAGGTAGAGGATGATGGTAAGAATTGTTCCATTTTTGTGCGAAATTATGGTGAGTCGCTTGAAAACAGTGGTTGGCTATTTGACATGATCCCATTAGAAATTCTTGAAAGTGCAAGGGTATATTTTAATGGGGAGGCTTTAGATTATGTCCGTTGATGCAATCGGGAGCGTCCTTGGGAATACTGAAGCTGAATCATCAAATTCCATTTCTCAGGAAGAATTTCTTCGTCTATTCCTAGCGCAACTTCAGTTTCAAGATCCGATGGAGCCGCTGGATAATAGTGAGTTTTTGGCGCAGCTGGCTCAGTTCTCCAGTATCGAACAGAACCGGCAGAATGGCTTGCAGTTAGAAAATATCGCGAGATTAAATTCGAGCTACCAGGCTTCTGAATTACTCGGCCGTTCCGTTGAGGTTTCTTCGGATAGTGGAAGCCTATTTGGATCTATATCAGCGGTTTCATTCGATGGTAGTGGCACCACGTTTACTGTGAATGCCACAGATGGCAACGTTGTGTCGGGTCTCCGACTTTCTCAAATACGTGTTATACGGCAATAGGATTCAATATGCTTCAAT
Source organism: Microbulbifer salipaludis (assembly GCF_017303155.1). Lineage (NCBI taxonomy): Bacteria > Pseudomonadati > Pseudomonadota > Gammaproteobacteria > Cellvibrionales > Microbulbiferaceae > Microbulbifer > Microbulbifer salipaludis. Next base: position 2,198,991 of record NZ_JAEKJR010000002.1, on the reverse strand, counting down.
CATTTTTTAATGGTTTATCCGGGATGGTCGTGTTTTCGCAGGGTCTCAATACGATCAGTAACAACGTTGCGAATATGAATACCCCGGGTTTTAAAGCGGTAAACAATTTCTACCGCTCGCTTGGGGAAGATGGGCACGGAATTGGCGCCAAGCTTTCCGGTGAATATATGGATGAATCCGCCGGCACAATTCGCGATACAGGAAGAGCTACCGATTTGGCTGTTATCGGTGAAGGCTATTTCATTGTTGAGAAAGATGGCGTTTATCAGTACACGCGCAACGGCCAGTTTGTGTTTGATGATGATGGATTTCTGAAGGATACCGTCTCGGATGGTTATGTGATGGGGTCCGGTCCCGGTGGTAATCTCTACCGAATCGATATTTCTACAATGAAAACGTTACCTCCCGAAGCGACCACCGAGCTAAGTTTCTCTGGAAACCTTTCTACAGGCGACGACGAACACGAAATTCCCGCGGTTTCTGTTTTTAATACCTTGGGTGAAGAAGTAACGTTTGGGATTCGCTTCGTCAATAATACTGCTACGACTCCTGGTGAGTGGTCTGTTGTTGTTGAAAGTGATTCCGGGATTCCACTATGGACCGGGCAGCTCAATTTTGGGCTTGACGGCTCGGTCAGCACAGGTAGCGAATCGTTATCGATTACAATTCCCTCGGCCGAAAATGGTACGGCTGGTGTCGCACTTGATTTGACTCTGACATTTGGTACTCCTGGCGATTTTTCGGGCAGCACTTCGTTTGCTGGTGGAACTGTGTCAACACTGGGATCCGAGGTTGTTGATGGTCGTGGTTCTGAGGGACTTGTAGCGGCCAGTTTCAATGATAAAGGCGCACTAAATCTATTGTATTCCAACGGTGATACCGAAGAGCCTTATACAATCGGTTTAGCCTATTTCGACAATCCTCAGGATTTGCGCCATATGGGCGATGGGTTCTACGTGGCAAATACCTTACAAGGTGTCAGCTATGGTCAGCCGGATACTGGTATCTTCGGATCGATCCAGGGGAATAGTATTGAATCTTCAAACGTCGACTTGGTCCGAGAATTCGCTGAAATGATTATCGCACAGCGAGGGTATCAAGCCGCGTCGCACGTGATGGATGTGGCTAATACCATGATTGAAACTTTGTACCAGTCCAAAGGTTAACGCCAGATGAGAGTCTTTAATTTGACTGGCGATTGCTCTAATGCTTCAAAAGCCTTTCCAAGAATCGATCACGTTTCTCGTTGGCTACAGGACTGGTTGGGATTTGAAGCGCAGATTGCAGCGAAGTTTCAACTAATTTCCCCTGAAGATACCATCGGCTTACCTGCTTGGTCTGCTGGCGGAAAGATAGTTTTAATCTCTCAATCCGTTATTGAATTTGTAGATTGTGAATTGAGCAAGCTGTCTCATTTATGCTCAGAATATAATTCGAGATCAGCATTTCATTCGGCAGTGAATGTTTTGCTCGATCAGTTGGAAATGGATCCCACTCAATGTGTGGATGTCCTTCCCTGTGGGATAGCTCCGTTTGATGTTTTGAAGCTGTGTTTCAAACTCCCCAGTGGGCAGGCCGGTTTTGTTGCGCTTTCTGCTGAGTGCGTTGTTGACTCGTTTAAATCTGGCGTATTGAAGCGGGGCTCCATTACAAGCTCTGCCTTGAAAAACGATGTGGATCTTGTCGTCAACAAGAAGATCAATGTTGATTTATCGACGGTTCGGTCAGTGCGGCCTGGAGAGACGATTAGCCTTGGGGCTTTAGATGATTTTAGTTGGCGCTTAAGCATCGAAACCGAAGATGTCGGACTGACGGCATATCTGGGAAGAGATGGCGACAAGCGTGCTGTTGTGATTGAGAGTTGATATGAGTGAAGTAGTGTTAGAAGACGTTTCCAATTTGGAAGAGGGTTTGGGTGCAAAGCCAATCTCTGGGAATTTCGACAAGATTCTAAATTCTGTTGAGGTCGAATTGGAGGTGATCGTTGGCTCAGCAAAAGTTGAGTTGGGTAAGCTGGTAAATGGTGAAGTTGGCAGTGTTGTTACTCTTGATCAGGCGATCGGTGATCCGGTCGTCTTGAAGTGCGATGGTCAAGAGGTTGGTCGCGGTGTTTTGGTCGCAGATGGCACCCGTTTGGCAGTCAAGATTGTTGAGAATGATTGATTCTGGGATGTTGTACTAGTGGCTGAGCAGTTCAATTGGTTTACGATTCTAACATCGCTGACCTTTTTGCCATTTTTCCTTGTGGCGGTAACACCATTTCTGCGGTTCATTATTGTGTACTCGGCAATCCGCTACGCGCTCGGACTTCAGCAAAGTCCGCCAAATATTGTTTTGATTGCGTTAGCGATATTCACAACTATTGCTGTAATGGGGGACGTTCCGAGTCAGATATATTCTGGCGTTCTGCTTCCATTGTCGGAGCAGGATATCACGCTCAAAGTTGCCGCAGACGAGATTGTTCAAGTAGCAAAGGGATGGATGTTGCCTCGAGTGTCGGGCGATGATTTGGAAGCGGTTTATGCTATGTCGCAATCGACGGTGCCGGCGACTGCAGAAGAGGTTTCTATCACGAAACTGATGCCTGCGTACATGCTGAGCGAATTGGCCTACGGTTTTAAGGCTGCTTTTTTCGTAATGGTACCGTTTTTACTGGTTGATCTGGTTGTTTCAGGTGTGCTCATGTCACTTGGTATGATCATGCTCCCACCAATTACAGTTTCAATGCCAATCAAGCTAATGCTGTTTGTGCTGCTTGATGGCTGGTCTCTAATTACTTTAAATCTGGCTCAGAGCACGATTATCTAGGATTTTCTATAATGAATAACCAAAAATTTGATTCGGAAGAGCTCCTGCATCTCGCCATTCATGCATCGCTAAACGGTCGTATTGACGATGCCATTGCTAAGTTGAAGGAGCTGCTTGAGGTTGACCCCTCTAATCCTAATGCTCACTTTCTTCTAGCTGCTGACTATGCTGAGATAAAGCTTTTTGATAAGTCTGTTTCTCACTATCGAGAAGTACTTAAGTTACGTCCAGAAATGTCAGTGGCTCGAATTCAATTTGCACTGCTACTGACCGCTCTAGACAATCTCGATGAGGCTGCACAAGTTCTGGAATATTTTGCTGGCCTGGAAGACGAGTCATATGAGCGGTTTGTCCATGATGGACTGATTGCGTTACATCAAGAGAGAATGGCCGAGGCTAAGAGCGCGCTTCTCAGAGCCATCGAGAGTAACTCAGATAACGCCGTACTAAATAGCGATCTGCAGAAAATTGTCGATGCTATCGTACAGCATCTAGGGACTAGAGCTGATCAGGATGCTCAGGTATCTTCGAGTTCGGCGAACGGGAAATCCTTTTTGCTTTCTGCGTATGGAGAGCGAGGTTAGCAACCGTTCATTTAGAATCTGCGTCCTATTGCTGTGCCTGCCTATTTATTCACTTGAGCTAACATTGTTTAAGAGGTGATCGCCTGGGGGGGCTCTTTCATTGGGTATTTCCAGCGGATTTTCTTAAATGTAATAGCCTGTCGTGGTCAACTCGTCTTGGCCGCCGAACTCTGAGCATTCTAATATTTGTCTTCCGCCACATTCGGCGGCAATGCGCACTGAAAGCCTCGGGGTAGGTGCCCGGGTGCAATGCGCGTTGTGTGCGTAACTCGGCAACTTAACACCAGGGAAAACAAAAAGCCCCGAACTCTTTCGAGATCGGGGCTTTTTAATATGGCGCGCTCGGGAGGATTCGAACCTCCGACCGCCTGGTTCGTAGCCAGGTACTCTATCCAGCTGAGCTACGAGCGCGTCGTTGTGGTTGCGAACTATAGTGACTTGCCTTGGCTTCGTCAACTATTTTTTTAAAGATTTTTTCAAAAACTCTTTAAAAATCCGCAGGTTACCGAGCTTCAGGGCTGTCCGGGGATGGCCGGTTCAACTCGATAGGGCGCGCATTCTGCCGTGCTAATTCGGCGTTTGCAAGTACTTTTTTCAACTTATGGCGATGCGGTGTTTCGGACGCCTTGGGCGGTTAGCCTGGGTGTCAGTTGGGGCTCAGGCGACATGTTGCTCTTGTGTGTGCGGTGCTGGTTGCAGGTGTTGGGAAAACGCCTGCTCGAGTAGCTCGGGGTCGCGGTGGCGCTTGATTTGTTCGAAGAACACGGTGGCCTGCGGGTAGCTCAATTTGAGGTAAGCCAGCCACTGTTTTACCCGGTTGCCCAAGTACTTGGCCGGGTAGATGTCCTGGGTGGTGGTGTAGTAGTCGTAGAGGATAGCTGCGACCTGGTGCCACTGCAGTGGCTGATACTCGTGCCCCGCGTACATGGCCTGTATCTGTAGGCCGATATCGGGGCGCGCGAGCAGGCTGCGGCCAAACATGTAGGCGTCACACCCGGTCACCTCGCGGCAGCGCTTGAAGTCGTCCAGTGTCCACAGGTCGCCGTTGGCGATTACCCGTATACCCAGTTGCTGGCGGATTTCTCCGATGTATTCCCAGTATGCCGGTGGCCGGTAGCCATCCACTTTGGAGCGGGCGTGCACCGCCAGTTCGCTGGCGCCACCGGCTTCGGCGGCGCGGGCATTATCGAGGTAGCTGCTGCGGTCCTGGTATCCCAGGCGGATTTTGGCGGAGACGGGGATCTCGTCGGGCACGGCCTGCCGCACGGCGGCGACGATACCCTCTACGCGGGACGGCGACTGGAGCAGGCAGGCACCGCCGTCACTATTGTTGACGGACTTTGCCGGGCAGCCGAAGTTGAGGTCAATGGATCTGGCGCCGGCTTCCACCGCTTTGGCGGCGTTGTAGGCCATGGCGGTGGGGTTGCCGCCCAGCAGCTGCAACTTCACGGGCGTACCGTTTGGGGTCTGCGCGCCCTGTTCCAGTTCAGGGCACAGGCGCGTGAAAACTCGGCGCGGCAGCCGGGTATGGGTGACGCGGACAAATTCGGTGACGCATATATCCACGCCGCCCAGGCGCGACAACAGGGCGCGGACGTGATGGTCGATAACCCCTTCCATCGGCGCCTGATGGATTGTGGGGCGCCCGGTTGTTGGGGGTTCGGGTTGCGCGGGCGCGGGTGCTGGGGACTTCGTGACGTGCATGGATAATTGCTGGTTGCTGCCTGATACCGGGCGCTATTGTAAGGGATTGGCAGGGCGGTTGTGCAATTAATCGGCAGTTTTGCGCTGTGGTTTCACTGGTGGGAAATGGCAGTGAAAATGGCAGGAAAATGCGGCATCTGACAGGTTCTTGGTTGCTTCTGTAACTAATAAGTGTTTGATTTCCAAGAGTTATTGACCGGATAATATCGCCCGCAAAATCTGAACAGACACAATAAAAGTCATTTGCGAGGGAATAAACGTGCAAGAGTCACTGATACAGCAAGGCCTGGATATCACGCTGTTCGGCATGGGAATTGTATTTACGTTTCTTCTCGTCCTGGTGATCTGCACCACCTTGATGTCCCGTTTTGTTACCCGATTTTTCCCCGAGGCTGAGCCTGTTGCGCCGGCCGTCAATGCGTCCGGCACACCGCCGACCGGGGACGAGCGCCTGAAAAAAATTATTAAGGCGGCCATCGAGCAGCATCGCAACAAGCGCCGTTAACGCGGTGCAGTCAATACATCGTTTTAGGACCGGCCCGGTCGTTTTCCGTTGCGTTCGCGAACGCCTGCCGGGAAGGGCGGCTGGCCAGCCAATATTTCAAGATCAACTTTCCAAGAGAGACGACCCATGACTGAGGTTAAAAAGCCATTGGGGATTACGGATGTAGTCCTGCGCGACGCCCACCAGTCGCTATTCGCAACCCGCCTGCGCCTGGATGACATGCTGCCAATTGCGGAGAAGCTGGACCAAGTCGGTTTCTGGTCTCTGGAATCTTGGGGGGGCGCGACCTTTGATGCCTGTATCCGTTATTTGGGAGAGGATCCCTGGGAGCGTATTCGCGAGCTTAAAAAAGCCATGCCGAACACGCCGCAGCAGATGCTGTTCCGCGGCCAGAACATTCTCGGTTACCGCCACTATGCGGATGATGTAGTGGAGAAATTTGTGGAGCGCGCGGCGACGAACGGCGTGGATGTGTTCCGCGTATTTGACGCGATGAACGATATGCGCAATCTGCAGACGGCGCTGGCGGCGGTGAAAAAGCAGGGCAAGCATGCGCAGGGCACAATTTCTTACACTGTGAGCCCGGTGCACAACATGGACCTGTGGGTGGATCTGGGCCGCCAGATCGAAGACATGGGAGCTGACTCCATTGCCATCAAGGATATGGCCGGCCTGCTGCGTCCCTATGAGGGATTCGAGCTGGTCAAGCGCCTGAAGGCGGCGGTGGACATCCCCATCCACATGCAGTGCCACGCCACCACGGGTCTTTCTACCGCGACGGCGCTGAAGTGTGTGGAGGCGGGTATCGACAATATCGATACCGCGATTTCTTCCATGTCCATGACCTACGGCCACAGCCCCACCGAGGCGGTGGTGGCGATCCTCGAAGGCACCGAGCGGGATACCGGCCTGGATATCCAGTTGCTGGAGGAAATCGCTGCTTACTTCCGCGAGGTTCGCAAAAAGTACGCGAAGTTCGAAGGCTCCCTGCGGGGTGTGGATTCGCGGATTCTGGTGGCGCAGGTGCCCGGCGGCATGCTCACCAATATGGAAAACCAGCTGCGCGAGCAGGGTGCCGGCGACCGCCTCGATGAGGTGCTGGAAGAGATCCCCCGCGTACGCAAAGATCTGGGGTACATCCCGCTGGTTACGCCGACCTCCCAGATCGTTGGCACCCAGTCGGTGCTCAACGTGCTGACCGGCGAGCGTTACAAGTCCATCTCCAAGGAAACCGCGGCGGTGCTGAAGGGCGAGTATGGCGCGACCCCTGCGGACGTCGACAAGGCGCTGCAGGACAAAGTGCTGGACGGTGCCGAGCCGGTCACCTGTCGCCCGGCGGACCTGCTGTCGCCGGAGCTGGAAAAACTGGCCGGGGAACTGCGCGCGAAGGCCGACGCGGACGATATTTTGCTGTCGGACGGGGAAGGCGAGATCGACGATGTGCTGACCTACGCCCTGTTCCCGCAGATTGGCCTCAAGTTCCTGAAAAACCGTGACAACCCCGACGCGTTTGAGCCGGTGCCCACGGGCAACGAATCCTCCGAAGTGAAAAACGATCAGGGCGAATGCGTGTACACCGTGTCGGTGGAAGGGCAGAGCTATACGGTCACGGTTGCTGATGGTGGCGATGTGACCGGCATGGTCAAGGTCGGCGATGCGGCGCCCGCAAGTGGCGGTACCGCACCGGTGGCGTCCGGGTCCGGCGAGCCGGTGAAGGCACCGCTGGCGGGCAATATTTTCAAGGTGCTGGTGAAGCCCGGTGATCAGGTGAGCGAAGGCCAGAATATCGTGATCCTTGAAGCCATGAAGATGGAAACCGCAGTGAGTGCGCCACGCGCTGGCACTGTCACCGGGGTGACCATCAAGGAAGGCGATGCCGTGGCGGTGGGCGATGCCCTGCTGACCATCGCGTAACGGGGGCACTTGTGGAAAATATAACGAATCTCTGGCTCTCATCCGGCGCCTATCAGATGACCGTCGGGCAGTTCTCCATGATAGTGGTCTGCCTTGGTTTGCTGTTTCTCGCCATTCGTAAAAACTTTGAGCCGCTGCTGCTGGTGCCGATTGGCTTTGGCGGCATTCTTGCCAATATTCCCGGCGCCAACCTGGCGCTGCCCGCGGTCGAGGCGGCGATTTACTCCGGGGACGCCGGGGTGATGGAGCAGCTGGCGCAAGCGCTGGGGCTGGCCGGCTTCGACTCCGTCGAGGGGCTCAAAGTGGCGCTGGAAAACGCGCCGGCGGCGGCGCAGCTGCGTGTGGAGCAGATTGCTGCCGATGCGGGCTTCAACAACGGCATGTTGTACAACTTCTACAACGTGGCCATTGCTTCCGGTGTGGCCCCGCTGGTGATCTTCATGGGCGTGGGGGCGATGACCGATTTCGGCCCGCTGCTGGCCAATCCCCGCACCCTGTTCCTGGGGGCGGCGGCGCAGTTTGGTATTTTCGCCACGGTGCTCGGCGCAGTCGGTATGTCGGCGGCGGGGATCATGGATTTCTCCGTCGCGGACGCGGCGGCGATCGGCATTATTGGCGGTGCGGATGGCCCCACGGCGATTTACGTGTCGAGCCTGCTGGCGCCGGATCTGCTCGGTGCCATCGCGGTTGCGGCCTATTCGTATATGGCGCTGGTGCCGCTGATCCAGCCGCCGATTATGCGCGCGCTCACCACCGAGCAGGAGCGCCGAATCGAGATGGTGCAGCTGCGACCGGTGAGCAAGCGCGAGAAAATCATCTTCCCGCTGGTATTGTTGATTCTGGTGGCCCTGTTCCTGCCAGACGCGGCGCCGCTGCTGGGGATGTTCTGCTTTGGTAACCTGATGCGGGAGTGCGGCGTGGTATCTCGCCTGTCCGATACCGCGCAGAATGCGCTGATCAATATCACCACGATCTTCCTTGGTCTGTCGGTCGGCTCCAAGCTGGCGGCGGACAAGTTCCTGGACCCGAAAACCCTCGGCATCCTGGCGCTGGGCATCGTCGCTTTTGCCATCGGCACCGCGGCCGGTGTGTTGATGGCCAAGTTGCTGAACGCGGTCAGCAAGAACAAGATCAACCCGCTGATTGGTTCGGCCGGGGTATCTGCGGTGCCCATGGCGGCGCGAGTCTCCAACAAGCTGGGCCTGGAGGCCAACCCGCACAACTTCCTGTTGATGCACGCCATGGGGCCCAACGTGGCCGGCGTGATCGGCTCCGCGGTGGCGGCCGGTGTCATGATCACCATGGTGCGCGCCATGACCGGCTGATGGGCTGGCGTCTGCCTGCTGCTACACAACCCCGCTGCGGCGGGGTTTTTTGTGTCCGGCAGCAACCGTTGACTCGATAGTCTGCATTGGGCGCGGGCACCGGGCGCCGCCCCGGGCCGCCGTGTTAAGATGGCGGCCGTTTTGTAACAGGGCGGCAGCCTGGCCCCGAGTAAGGCCCGTGCCGCAAAGGAGAGGTTATGTCCTGGTTGGGAGCGGGTATTGGTGCGGGCATCGGCATGATGTTTGGCGGCCCCATCGGTGCCGCACTGGGTGCCTGGGTGGGGAGTTCGTTTGGCTCCGGCCTTAAGAAGCTGAGTGAAGCGGGTGTGACCCTGAACCGTGAGGGTGCGCAGACGGTGTTTATCGTCGCGCTGTTTTCCATGCTGGCAAAAATGGCCAAGGCGGACGGTCAGGTTTCGAAAGCGGAAATCCAGCTGGTTGATGACTTCATCAATAATAACCTGCGCCTGAATGCTGAGGATCGCCAGCAGGCGATCAAGATTTTCCAGAACGCTAAAGACGATCAGTTCAGCATCTACGATTACGCCCAGCAGTATCGGCAGCTGATCCGCAATCAGGCCATGCGGGAAATGGTCTACCGCCTGCTGTTTGCGGTGGCGTTTGCCGATGGTGAGTTGCATCCCGCGGAAGAGCAGATCCTGCGCAAGATTCCCGAAGCCCTCGGGCTGCACGCCTCCATCTTTACTGCCATGTTCAACGAGTTTGGTCATCGCGGTGCGGGCACTGGGAGCAGCAATCTGCAGGCGCACTACGACATTCTCGAGTGCAGCCCGGATGCGAGCGACAAAGAGTTGAAGCTTGCCTACCGGCGCAAGGCGGCGGAATATCATCCGGACAAGATTGCCTCCAAGGGCCTGCCGGAAGAGTTCATGCGCCATGCGGAAGACCAGATGAAAAGTGTCACCGTGGCTTACGACACCATTGTCGCCGCGCGCAAGCGCCAGGCGGCGGTTGACCAGGTTTGAAGTGAGGAGCCCGCCAATGTCTCTGGCAGAACATATTCAACAAAAGCTGAGTGATGCCTTTACACCGACCCACATCGAGGTGGACTGTGAAAGTCACATGCACAATGTGCCCGAAGGGGCCGAGATGCATTTCCGTGTGGTGCTGGTGAGCGAGGCGTTTACCGGTGTTCGCAAGGTGCAGCGGCACCAGAAAGTGTACGCGGTGCTGGCGGATGAGATGGCCGGGCCCATTCACGCACTGGCATTGCACCTCTACACCGGTGAGGAGTGGGCAGGGCAGGCGCCGCAGAGCCCGCAGTGCCTGGGTGCCAGCAAAGGTTAATCCGGGTGGTTGGCGGTCAGGTATGATGCGGCCAGATTGCGGCCGCACCTGTTAGCCGCAGCCACAAAATCAACATCAGGTTAGAAACACAGAATTCAGGAGTAGCCGTGGAAGGCTTTATTGTCGACGTTACCGCCGAGAACGCCCAGCAAGTATTGATCGAAGAGTCCATGCAACGCCCGGTGGTGGTGGACGTATGGGCGGATTGGTGCGAACCCTGCAAGCAGCTGATGCCGGTGCTGGAAAAGCTGGCCAATGAGTACGCGGGCCAGTTTTTGCTGGCGAAGCTCAACGCGGATACCGAGCAGGCGCTGGCCGGGCAGCTCGGGGTGCGCAGCCTGCCAACCGTAATGGTGTTGAAAGATGGCCAGCCGGTGGACGGTTTTGCCGGCGCGCAGCCGGAACAGCAGATCCGCGAAATGCTGGACAATTACCTGCCCAAAGCCTGGGAGCTGCAATACCAGCAGGCGCAGAAGCTGGTCGGGGAGGGCGAGCTGGACCAGGCGCTGCCGCTGTTGCGCCAGGCCTATGGAGATTCCGCCGAGCGCGCGGACATTGCCAAGCAGTATGCGGCCGTGCTGCTGGAGAAGAACCGGGTCAAGGACACCGAAGAAGTGCTGGGCAAGATTCTGATGGCGGACCAGGATGCCGACTACCAGCAGCTGATGGCGCAGCTGGAACTGAAGCAGGCCGCAGCCGACTCCCCCGAAATCAAGGCTCTGCAACAGGCGCTGGCGGAAAACCCGGACGACAGTGAGTCTGCGTACAAGCTGGCGGTACAGCTCAGTCAGGCGGACCGTCACGAAGAGGCGCTGGAAATTCTGCTCGGCCTGTTGCGCAAAGACCTGGGCTTTGCCGATGGCGCGGCCAAGCAGGCCTACCTGGATATCGTCAAGGCACTGGGAGCGGGTGACCCGGTAGCGACGACCTACCAGCGCAAACTGATGACCCTGATGTTCTGATCCGCAGGGATCGAAGCCATGTACAAACTGTGTATCTATATACCCGAGTCGCATCTGGAGCCGGTGAAACAGGCGATTTTTGCCGCCGGCGCCGGGCGTATCGGTGACTACGACCGTTGCTGCTGGCAGGTGTTGGGCAGCGGGCAATTCCGGCCGTTGGACGGCAGCCAGCCGTTTATTGGCCAGCAGGGGGCGGTGGAGCAGGTGCCGGAGTACCGGCTGGAAACCGTCTGCGCGGATGCGGTCGTTGATGCGGTACTTGCGGCCATGCGCGACGCGCATCCCTACGAAGAGCCCGCATTTGACCTGTGGAAACTCGACGACCGCTGCAACTGATTTGTGCAGATGCTGGTATCCCGGCAGGCGCCGGGTCGCTCGGTGGCTGCTGAGTGGGGGCTTAGAGCTTTCGCTTGATTACGCCCCGGTGCAGGGAAAATTGCCCTTGCGCGCGGTCGTTGAAGTAGTGCTTCAGCGTCTCTGTCATTACCGGAAACGCCATTTCCTGCCAGGGAATATCCTTTTCATCGAATAGCTCGACTTCCAGCGATTCCGGCCCGGGGCCGAACTCGGTGTCGGTCAGTTCGCCGCGATAAATCAGGTAGACCTGGTTGATGTGGGGAATGTCGTAGACCGAGAAGAGATCGTCCACGCGAAGGTTGGCACGGGCCTCTTCCCAGGATTCCCTGAGCGCCCCCTGCTCACTGCTTTCGCCATTTTCCATAAACCCCGCAGGCAGGGTCCACAGGCCGTAGCGGGGTTCGATGGCGCGCTTGCATAGCAGCACTTGATCGCCCAGGTAGGGCAGGGTGCCGACGATTACCCGCGGGTTCACATAGTGGATGGCGCCGCAACTATGGCACAGGTGGCGGGGGCGGTCGTCGCCGGTGGGGACTTCAAATACAACGGTGTGGCCGCAATGGCTGCAAAATTTCATGGCGGAAGTATACCCGCCAAAGGGTGGAGTGCCAGTCGGCCCTTTATCTTTCTTCTATATTCATAAGTAGGCTTTTTTGCAGTGGCGATGGTCGGTTTACCATGGCGCGTTTTCTCGTGTTTGTTTTTTTGCTGTCGGGGCTCCTGGGTGTGTTGGGGCTGCAGGGCTGTGCCGAGGAGGAAGCGCCGGAGGCACCCAAACCTCCGCCGGTGGAGGTGCTGACAGCGCGTGCGCACCAGGTTGTGCCGCGCTACGAGTACGTGGGCCGCGTGGAAGCAACCGACGAATACAAGGTGCGCCCGCGGGTAGAGGGATATATCGAGAGCCGCAATTTTGTCGAGGGGCAGATGATTCGCGAGGGCGAGCTGCTCTACGTCATAGACCCGCGACCGTTCGTGGCGGCACTGGAGAATCAGCGCGCGAACCTGTCCCAGGCGCGCTCGGCGCTCGCCATTGCGGAACGCAATTACCGCCGCGGAGAGGAGCTGGTGCGCACGGGCGCCATCAGCAAGGTGCAGATGGATGAACTCACCGGCAACTACGAGTCCGCGCAATCCCAGATGGAGGCGATACAGGCAGATGTGGAGACCGCAGAGCTCAATCTGAGCTTCACCGAAATCCGCGCGCCCTTGACCGGCATCATCGGTCGCAGCCAGTTTACCGATGGCTCCTTGGTGGGGCCAATGTCTGAGCCTTTGACAACCATCGTGCGTATGGATCCCATCCTGGTCAATTTCGAGGTGCCGGAGCACCGCTTGTTTGTGGTGCAGGAGGAGGCGGCGCGGCGTCGCCAGCAGGGGATCGCCCAGGAGCGACGGGATGTGCGCATCAAGCAGCCCAATGGCGAGATGTATCCGTACCCGGGCTTGCTGGTTTTTGTGGACAACCAGATCGACCCCAATACCGGCTCGGCGTTGGTACGAGCGCGCTTTCCCAATCCCGAGCAGTTGCTGATACAGGGCCAGTTTGTGCGGGTAGAGATCAGCGTGTTTTCCGGCAGCGAGGGCATCAAGCCGCTGGTGCCCCAGGCAGCGGTGCAGGAGGACATGCAGGGACGTTTTGTTTACGTGGTCGATGACCAGGATATCGCGCACAAGCGCTACCTGGAGCTGGGCCAGCGCGAGGGTGAGTTGTGGGCCGTGACCGATGGCATCAAGGCCGGCGAGCGGCTGATCGTCAATGGCCTGCAGCGGGTGAATGCGGGGCAGCCGGTTACGCCGCAAAATACCCAGTTGGATCCATACAAGGGGTTGCAGACGGTTCAGCCCCCGGACACCGCGAGCCCGGTCATGCCGTTGCGCGAAGGCGAGGTCACCGAGCAGGAGCGCAGGGAATCCGGCGCGACAGATCCGCAGATACAGCGAGAGCAAGACGACGCAACACAGGGCAAGGAGCCGGATGCATATTTTGACGGTAAATAGTCCCCGGCAGTTTTTGCTGTGGTTGCGGGTGGCCGGGCAATGATCAGTGCCACATTCATCCGTCGCCCGCGCTTCGCCCTGGTGATTTCGATCCTGATCAGTCTTGCGGGCATTCTGTCGCTGCCGCTGCTGCCCATCGCCCAATTTCCCGATATCAGCCCACCCACAGTGCAAGTCAATGCTTCCTTTCCCGGGGCGAGCGCGGAAGTGATGCGCGACAGTGTGGCGATTCCCATCGAGGCGGAAGTCAACGGCGTGGAGGGTATGCAATATATGTCCTCCACCAGCAACAGCGACGGCTCCTATAGCCTCACGGTGACCTTCGAGAGCGGTTATGACGGCGACGTCGCCCAGGTGAATGTGCAGAATCGTGTGCAGCAGGCGACGCCGAGCCTGCCGGAAGAGGTCACACGCAGCGGCGTCACCGTGGAGAAGAAGTCGAACACCATTCTGCTGGTGGTGAACCTGGTATCCCCGGATGGCAAGTTCGACAACCTGTTTCTCGCCAACTATGGCGAAATTTTTATTCGCGATGAGCTGGCACGGGTGGATGGTGTCAGTGACGTGCAGTTCCTGGGTGCCCAGGATTACTCCATGCGCCTGTGGCTGAACCCGGACAAAATGGCGGCGCTGGATGTGACGGCGAGTGATGTGATTGCGGCGGTGCGCGCTCAGAATTTACAGGTGGCCGCGGGCAGTATCGGCGCGCCACCGATCCAGAAAGAGCAGCAGTTCCAGTACACCATCATTGCCCGGGGCCGCCTGGAGAGCGTGGAAGAGTTTGCCGCAATCAGCATCCGCTCGAAGCCCGGCGGCGCGATTGTGCGGCTGAGTGATATTGCGCGTATTGAGCTTGGCAGTCAGAGTTACAACGCATTCGGGCAGCTCGACAACAAACCCTCGGCGGTACTGGCGGTCTACCAGCTGCCGGACGCAAATGCGCTGAGCGTGGCACAGGCCATTGATGCGAGGATGGAGATACTCTCCCAGCGCTTCCCCGAGGGCTTGAGGTTCGAGATTCTGTACGACACCACCGATTTTGTCCTCGCCTCGATCACCGAGGTGGTGGAGACATTACTGATCGCGTTGGTTCTGGTGATCGTGGTGGTGTATGTATTTCTGCAGGACTGGCGCGCCACGCTGATTCCGGCGGTGGCGATACCGGTATCACTGATCGGTACATTTGCGGTGATGCTGGCGCTGGGAATGACCATTAATACCGTCACCCTGTTTGCGTTAATCCTCGCTATTGGTGTGGTGGTGGATGACGCCATTGTCGTGGTGGAAAACACCCAGCGCCTGCTCGGCGAGGGGCTGGCGCCGCAGGAGGCGGCGATGCAGTCCATGCGTGAGGTGACGAGCCCGGTGATCGCCACTACCGCAGTATTGTTTGCGGTTTTCGTGCCGGTGATGCTGATGCCTGGGCTCACCGGCAAAATGTATCAGCAGTTCGCCCTGACCATTTCCATCGCTGTGCTTATTTCCAGTATCAATGCCCTGACCCTGAGCCCCGCGCTCAGTGCGTTGTTGTTGCGCCCCAAAAATGGGCAGGGCGAGGGCGAGGGCGGGGAGAAACTGACCGGGGTGTTCGGACCATTTAACCGTTTCTTGCGCAGTGCCACCCGCCTCTACGTGAGGATCGTAGGCTTCAGTGTGCGGCGCCCGATGATCGGGCTCGCATCCATCGCCGGTGTGTGTGCCCTGTGTGCCTGGCTGTTCAGCACGGTGCCCACCGGGTTTATTCCCGACGAGGACCAGGGCTTCTTCATGATGAACGTGCAGTTGCCAGATGGCGCTTCACTGCAGCGAACGGTGAAGGTGGTGGAGGGGTTGAGTGAAAACATCGGTGCACTTGACGGTGTTGCCTCGGTGATGGCGATCCCCGGCTACAGCCTGTTGTCTGGCAGCATGGCGCCCAATACCGCTTTTATGATTGTGATATTGCACCCATGGGAAGAGCGTAAGACACCGGAATTGAACCAGTTTGCCATTCTCGGCAAGGTGCAGGCATTGGGCGCTGGGGTCCCGGAGGCCGAAGTGCAGGCGTTCCCGGTGCCGGCGCTGCCGGGCCTCGGCACCATCGGTGGCTTCGAATATGTGCTCCAGGATCTGCAGGGGCGGGATATCCAGGAACTTGCCGCGGTCGTCTATGGACTGCTCGGCGAGGCAAACCCGCGCCCGGAAATCGGCCGCGCCTTCACCACCTATCAGGCGGCCACACCGCAGCTGCAACTGGAAGTGGACAAGGACAAGGCGCACATACTCGGGCTGCAGCTATCGGATGTATACCTGACGCTACAGACTTATCTCGGTGGCTTCTACGTCAACGACTTTAACCGTTTCGGCAAGATGTTCCGGGTAATGGCGCAAGCCGATGCGCCCTATCGCGATGATGAGCAGGACCTGAATGGCTTTTTTGTGCGCGCCAATAGCGGTGGGCTGGTGCCGGTCAGCTCGGTGGCCGAGGTCGTGCCGATCGTCGGGCCGCAGACAGTGAACCGTTACAACATGTACAACAGTATCAGCGTCAACGGCGTACCCGCGCCTGGCTATGCCAGTGGCGAGGCAATGAAGGCGATGGAGGAACTGGGTGCGCGGCTGCCGCAGGGCTACGGCTACGAGTGGACCGGTTCCAGCCTGGAGGAAATCAGTGCGGGTAACCTGGCGCCGATCCTGTTCTCCCTTGCGGTGCTGTTCGCCTACCTGTTTCTTGTCGCCCAGTACGAGAGCTGGTCTATTCCCATCGCGGTGCTGATGGCGATCCCGATAGCCCTGGGCGGTGGATTACTGGCGTGCTGGCTAATGGGGCAAGACAACAACCTGTATACCCAGATTGGCCTGGTGTTGCTGATCGCGATGTCGGCGAAGACCGCGATTTTGATGGTGGAATTTGCCATGGCGCAGCGTGACCAGGGGAAATCCATCGAGGAGGCGGCGCTGGAGGCCACGCGGCTGCGCTTCCGCGCGGTACTGATGACGTCGATGTCATTCATCCTCGGGATTTTCCCGCTCGTCATCGCCACCGGCGCCGGCGCTGCCAGCCGGGTGTCCCTGGGATTGGCGGTATTCGGTGGCATGCTTGCTGCAAGTATTTTTGCAACCCTGCTCGTGCCAATTTATTACGGCCTGGTACAAAGCCTGCGCGAGAAGGTAAAAGGCGGGCATAAGCCCAAGGATGCCGGCGCGGCGGACACAGTGGCCTAGTGGGTTGAGCCCATTTTGCGCTGCACTGGTCAATTCTCGCCGCAGCGGTATAGTGTCTATAGAGCGGCAGCGGTATTTGAAACACACAATGCTGGATATTATTGAACGCAAGTTTTCCGAAGTGCGCAGCGAGCTGCAGGCAAAGGTGCCCACAGGCCCCGACCTGCAGGGACACGCGGCGGTGTTACTGGCCCTGACAGATGAGCCAGACCCACAAGTCATCCTTACCTTGCGCTCTCAGCAACTCTCCAGCCACTCCGGTGAAGTATCCCTCCCCGGAGGGCGCTGGGACACAACCGACCCCTCCCTGAAATACACCGCCCTGCGCGAAACCCATGAAGAAATCGGGCTGCCCGCCGATCAGGTGCGCGTGCTCGGCCCGCTGTGGACGCGTAGCACCCGCTGGCAGGTAGAGGTCACACCCTGGCTCGGTATCGTCCCGGCGGACGCACAGCTCACGCCCAATCCCGGCGAACTCGATGCGATCTTCCGGGTTCCGTTGACCTGGTTCTTCGACGACCCGCGTATCCGCACCGATCGCATCACCATCGACCAGCGTCGTATTTACCTTCCCGCCTACGAGTACGAAGGCTACGAGATCTGGGGCTTTACCGCCGGTGTGCTGACAGAATTTCTGGTGCGGGTGCTGGATGTGCCGATTGGTCGCCGCGATGACGTTCCGCTGCGCGCGCTGAGCTGAGTTCCATCCCGACGTAAGCGCGTTGTCTGGTCAGGTATACTGCGGGCCTGTTTACCGAGATTGACCATGCCCAGACCCAAGTCCGCCGTCGCTCTGGAAGATGTTCACTGGAGCGCGCTGAAAACCCTGTTTCCCTATCTTCTGGAATTCAAGCGCCCGGTGTTGCTGGCGCTACTGTGTCTGGTGGGCGCCAAGGCCGCCAGTGTCGGCCTGCCGTTTCTGCTCAAGCATATCGTCGATGACTTGGACGGTGCCGGCGGTGTGGCGGCGACAATCGCGCTTCCCCTTGGCCTGTTACTGGCCTACGGTTTTGTGCGTTTCTCCTCGGTACTGTTTGGCGAGCTGCGCGACACCATTTTCGGCCGCGTAACCGAGCGTGCGCAGCGCCGGGTGGGGCTCGAAGTCTTCCAGCACCTGCACCGGCTGGACCTGAATTATCATCTCAACCGGCGCACCGGTGGTCTGTCGCGGGATATCGAGCGCGGTAACGCCGGCATCGGTTTCCTGATGCGTTTTATGGTGTTTAACATCGTACCCACCCTGGTGGAAATCCTGATGGTGGTGGGACTGTTGTGGTGGAACTACAGCGCTGGTTTTGCGCTGCTGGTACTGGGTGCGGTGGTGGTCTATATCGGTTTCTCGGTAGTGGCCACCGAGTGGCGCACGCGCTTTGTGCGGGAGCTCAATCAGGCCGAATCCGAGAGTAGTAGCCGGGCCGTGGACAGCCTGCTGAATTATGAAACCGTCAAATACTTTGGCAATGAGCAGTACGAGGCGCAGCACTACGATCGCGAGCTGGCCACCTGGGAGCAGGCACGGCGCAAGAACCGCCTGTCGCTCTTCGGTTTGAACGCCGGCCAGGCGTTGATCATCGCCGCCGCCCTGTGCGGTGCGATGGTGATGGCCGCCGTCAACGTCACCCGCGGCAGCATGACCATTGGCGATTTCGTGCTGATCAATGCCATCATGATGCAGATATTTATTCCGCTGAATTTCCTCGGTTTTGTGTATCGGGAAATGAAGGGGGCGCTGGCGAACATCGAAAAAATGTTTTCCATCCTCGATGTGAAACCGGCGATCGAAGACGCCGAAGGTGCCCCCGGGCTCGGTATCCAACAGGGGGCGATCGAGTTCCGCGACGTGCACTTTGGCTACAGCGCCGACCGCGAGGTGCTCAAGGGAGTGAGCTTTACCGTGCGGCCGCGGCAAAAGGTAGCCATCGTGGGGGCCAGTGGTGCCGGCAAGTCCACGCTGTTCAAACTGCTGTTTCGGTTTTATGACGTGACCAGTGGCAGTATCCGGGTGGACGGGCAGGATGTCCGCGCGGTGAGCCAGGATTCCCTGCGCGCCGCCATTGGTGTGGTGCCCCAGGATACCGTGCTGTTCAATCAGTCGATTCTGGAAAATGTGCGCTATGGCCGCGTCGATGCCAGCGACGAGGCAGTGCGCGCGGCGATCTGTCACGCGCAGCTGGATGACTTTATCGCGCAATTGCCGGAAGGGGTGCACACCACTGTGGGGGAGCGTGGCCTGAAGCTTTCCGGTGGCGAAAAGCAGCGTGTGGCCATCGCCCGCGCAATTTTGAAGCATCCTCCCATCATGGTGTTTGACGAGGCCACCTCCAGCCTGGACAGCCACTCCGAGCAGGGCATTCTGCGCGCGCTGCAGGAAATTTCCCGGGAGCAGACCACCCTGGTGATCGCGCATCGTCTGTCTACGGTGGTGGATGCCGACTGTATTCTGGTAATGGATCAGGGGCGTATCGTGGAGCAGGGCAGTCACGGGGATCTGATCGCCGCCGGCGGCCGCTATGCGGAAATGTGGCGAATACAACAACAGGAGCGGGCGCGAGAAGCGGGGCAAAGCGGTGCGCGGCTGCGTTCCTGACGTCGGGTTCATGTATTGCGTGGCGCAACTTGTTTCTTTCGCGGGCATTCGCACCACGTAAATTCCTATGATTGCGCATAATGGCAGAGGAAAATCCGGCACCGGGCCAGCAGCCGGGGTCGTCTGGACATCTTTCGAGCCCACAATTAATGTTGCTCGCACGAATCAATAAATCTACAGGCAGGAACCTGAATGAAAACTGCACTATTCGCGGCATCCGCCCTGGCACTCGCCATTGTGGCGGGCTGCTCTTCTGACGAAAAATCCACCGCCAAGCCGGAAACCGCGGCTCCAGCGGAACATTCGGCACAGCAGGCGGCCGATACCGCACAGCCGGCCACAGGCCCTCAGGCTGGTGGAATCGCCAAGGGTGTGGACCCCTCCCGGTTCAATATTTATGCGCCGGTTGAATTGAATGCAGACCTGTCTTCTCTTTCCGACAACCAGCGTCAGATGATCGGCAAGCTGATCGACGCCAGTAAAATCATGGACCAGCTGTTCTGGCTGCAGTCCTACGGCCCCGCACAGGAGTTGCTGAGTGGTATCGACGACAGCGCCGCGCGCAAATTTGCCGATATCAACTACGGCCCGTGGGATCGCCTGAACGATAACAAGCCGTTTATTGAGGGCTATGGCGACAAGCCGCTGGGCGCCGAGTTTTATCCGGAAGATATGACCAAGCAGGAATTTGATGCCTGGAATCAGCCCGGTAAAGACGGGCTCTACTCCCTGGTGCGCCGTGACAGTAACGGCAAGCTGGAACTGGTGCCTTACCACCAGGCCTACAAGACTGAGCTGGAAAAGGCATCCGCCCTGCTGCGCGAGGCCTCCGAGCTGGCCGAGGATCCGGGTTTCGCCGGCTATCTGAAACTGCGCGCCGATGCGCTGCTTGACGATCAGTTCCGCGAAAGCGACATGGCCTGGATGGACATGAAGGACAACCGCATCGACGTGGTGATCGGTCCGATAGAAAATTACGAAGATCAGCTGTTCGCCTATCGCACCGCCTACGAGTCCTACGTCCTGCTGAAAGACATGGCGTGGAGCGAAAAGCTGTCCAAGTTCGCCGCCTTCCTGCCGGAGCTGCAGCGCGGCCTGCCGGTGGATGACAAGTACAAGGCGGAAACCCCCGGAACCGACTCCGACCTGAATGCCTACGATGTGCTGTATTACGCAGGCCACAGTAATGCCGGCTCCAAAACAATCGCCATCAACCTGCCGAACGACGAAGAAGTGCAGCTGAAGAAAGGCACCCGCCGCCTGCAGCTGAAAAACGCCATGCGCGCAAAGTTCGACCAGATCCTGGTGCCCATCAGCGGTGTACTGATCGCCGAGGACCAGCGCAAGCACATTACGTTCGACGCCTTCTTCGGCAATACCATGTTCCACGAAGTGGCCCACGGCCTTGGCATCAAGAAAACCGTCACTGACGGGGCCAATGTGCGCCAGGCGCTGAAGGAAACTTCCTCCGCACTGGAAGAGGGCAAGGCGGATATCCTCGGCCTGTACATGATCACCAAGCTGCATGAGAAGGGTGAGATTGAAGAAGGTGAGCTGATGGACAACTACGTCACCTTCCTCGCCGGTATTTTCCGCAGCGTGCGCTTCGGCGCCGCCAGCGCCCACGGCAAGGCGAACATGATGCGCTTCAACTTCTTCAAGCAGGAAGGCGCCTTCAGCCGCGACGAAGCCACCGGCCAGTACAGTGTGGACTTCGACAAAATGCAGGCGGCTATGACCAAGCTGTCCAATCTGATCCTGACCATTCAGGGGGACGGCGATTACAAGAAGTCCAAAGACCTGCTGGACAACATGGGTGTAGTCGGTAGCGAGCTGCAGGCCGATCTGGATCGCCTGAAAGACGCCAGCATTCCGGTGGATGTGACTTTTATCCAGGGCAAGGAAGTGCTCGGTATTCAGTAAACTGCCGAATGCTGTGAGCGATCGAAGGCCCCGCATAATGCGGGGCCTTTTTTTATCCCGGAAAAGCTCAGAGGGCCTGCTTATTCGTTTTGCGCGTCCGTTGTGGTTGCTGGTGGGGGCGATCGGGACGGCAGGCGAGCCGTGTCCAGGCCACGGTATATGCGCTCGGGAATGACGCCTATTTCCAGCTGAACAGGCATCTCCACCAGTGCGCGCATTCGCTGTTGTAATTCATTGGAAAATTCCTGCGTGACTACCTTCGCGCCGTCGATCACTTCAACCCTGATGACGATGCTCTCCCCGTCGAAGCGTGTGGTGATACTGGTAAAACGGATTTCTTGGTCTGCGCCAATGATTTTTTCGCTCTCGTCGATCAGAGATCGCTGCACCTTGTTGCGCACCAGCAGTTCTTGCAGTCCGTGGGTCAGGGAGGGGACGACGACCAGCAGGCAGGTGAATGCGATCGCCATCGCCCCAATTCCCCTGGGTTGCCGGCGAAAATACTGCAGGAAGAAAACCACCGTGGCAGCAAAGGCGATACCCACCAGATTGGTCAGAAAGAGGATAAACGGGCGCTTTGCGCTTAAAGAGTCCCATGCCACACCCACCTCGATGCTGGCCTCGTTGTCGAGTGCCAGTGCGATACCGACGGTACACAGAGGGGGTACAAGCGCCACCGCGATGGCGATGCCTGCGAGGGTGGCGGAGGTGTTTGGGCGGGTGAGGGTATAGGCGGCGGCTGCGCCGGCCGCGATAGCGACGCCGAGGTCGAGCATACTCGGGCGCATACGCGCGACAATTTCCGGCCCCGCCATTTGATAGCCAATGCTGTAGGTGGTGAGAAACGCGATCAAAATACACAACAGGCTACCGGAGCCGGCAATCAGCGCCGAGCGCAGCACGAGCTGTCCGTCCCAGGATACCGCCCCGAACGCGAGGGAGATGATTGGGGCCATCAGTGGCGCTATCAGCATTGCGCCAATGATGACCGCTGCGCTGTCAGCGAGTAAACCGAGGGTTGCGATCACCGTCGACGCGGTCATCATCAGGTAAAAGCTGGGCGAGGGAATCGAGCCGGGAAGGATTTGCTCCCGCGCCTGTGGCCGCGGCAGGGGCTTCTCGATATAGCGCCGCCAGTCAGATTGTGGCTTCGTCTCAGTTCCGGCCATAAGGGGGTCCAGCGAAAATTTGGCTCGTTGTAGGTTTAGCACGTGTGCCGGTAGTGGTGCGTCTGTCGCTTCCGTCCTTTCCCCTATCACCGCGCGCCCATTCATGGTTGCTCGATCGAAGGGTGAGTTCCGAATCTGACTAGTCTTGCCCTCTCCTGACCAATACACTGGCGTTGCTGAAAACTATTCGAGAGCCTTGCGTGCGTCCCGACCCCGATCTCTGCCACCGTGCCCGACTCGCCCGCGACAAGCGGTTTGATGGCCGTTTCTATACCGCAGTGAAAACGACCGGTATCTTCTGCCGGCCTATTTGCCCGGCGCGCCCGCCGCTGGAGAAAAATGTTGAGTACTTCGCGACGGCCGCGGAGGCCGCTGCGGCGGGTTATCGTCCGTGCCTGCGCTGTCGCCCCGACGCCGCGCCGGGCAGCCCCGCCTGGGGCCTGGTTTCCACTACCGTGCAGCGCGCGCTCAAGCTGATGCGCGCGGAGCGCGAGGCACATTCCATCGAGCAACTGGCGGAACGGCTGGGCATCAGCAGCCGCTATTTGCGCAAACTGTTTGCCGAGCATATCGGTCTGAGCCCGCTGCAGGTGTGGCAGACCGAGCGGGCACTGTTCGCCTTTGGCCTGCTGCGCGACACTCGCCTGCCGGTGGCGGATATCGCATTTGCCGCAGGGTTTAGCAGCCTGCGCCGTTTCAATGGTGTGTTCAAATCCATTTATCAGCGCACGCCCTCGCAGGTGCGGCGCGCGCCGGCTGCCACTACAGACAGCGCGGAGGAGGCCACGCCCATCCAGATGACACTGAGCTATCGCCCTCCGTTCGACTGGCCGGCACTGCTGGCCTTTTTTTCTGCGCGAACCCTGCCGGGGGTGGAGCAGGTGATACCCGCGGACGACCCGGAGCAGGGCGAATACCGACGCAGCTTCGAGCTGCACGGTCAGCGCGGGCTGTTGCGTGTGACCCATGAACACGCCAAGGGGCGGCTGCGCGTACGTGTGTATGGCGACGGCTGTGGTGCCGTACTGTACCCGTTGCGGGAGAAGCTTCGCCGGCTGTTCGACCTGGATTCCGACACGGAGGAAATCGGTGCACACCTGCGCACGGACCCGTTACTGGCGCAGGTGCTGGCAGTGAACCCGGGGGTGCGCCTGCCCGGGGCCTGGGATCCGTTCGAGTACACACTGCGGGCGATTCTCGGCCAGCAGATCTCGGTGGCAGCGGCTACTACCATTGCCGGGCGCGTGGCGCGCCGCTACGGTGAGACCTTTGCCGGGCCGGAAGGGGAGCTGCTGCTGTTCCCCACCGCAGAACAGCTCCGCGATGCGGACTTCGCCGAAATCGGGGTGACCCGGAGCCGTGCGCAAACCCTGCGGACCTTCGTCGCGGCCACGTTGAACGGTGAGATCGACTTTGACGAGCCGGATCTCGACGCCTTCTGCGCACAGATGACCGCGTTGCCCGGTATCGGTGACTGGACCGCCCAGTACACCGCCATGCGTGGCCTGTCCATGCCCGATGCCTTTCCCGCGTCTGATCTTGGGGTTCTGATCGCTCTCGGAGAGCGAGAGAGTGAGCAGCAACGAAAGGCGACACCCAAACAGGCCCTGGCACGGGCCGAACCCTGGCGCCCCTGGCGGGCCTACGGGGCGCTGCTGCTCTGGCAGTCGCTCAAACTGAAGTCCGCAACGGGGGTATCCACATGATCCATTACGAAATCTATCCGAGCCTCTTTGGGGAGCTGGGCATCGCGGCGAGCGAGGCCGGGCTGGTGGGTATTGACCTGCAGGCCGGCCAGCGGCCGTTGCCGGTAAAGCCGGGCTGGCAGCGCGGGGGCAATGATCTGACGGCGGCGGCTGCAGCGCAGTTGCGGGCCTATTTCGCGGGTGAACGGCAATCCTTCGACCTGCCGCTGGCTGCCGCTGGGACGCCGTTCCAGCAGTCGGTGTGGCGGGCGCTGTGCGCGATTCCCTTTGGTGAAACCCGCAGTTACCGGGCGCTGGCGGAGGCCATCGGTAACCCCAAGGCGGTGCGCGCGGTGGCCCGCGCCAACGGCGCCAACCCGCTGTCTATCGTGGTGCCCTGTCATCGGGTGATCGGGGCGGACGGCACGCTGACGGGCTATGCCGGCGGGCTGGAGATGAAGGCGCGTTTACTGGCGCTGGAGGGGGTGTTGATCGGGTGAAAATGCCCGGTGAGTCACGGTGTTGCGGGGTGGTATTCGCGCCCTTTGGGCTGGATAATGGCCGGCTGATTTCCATGAACTTTTCATTGATCAAGTCCGCACGCAATACCCTGAGGGGGAGACCAGATGCTGTACAGATTGGGCGATAAACAGCCGCAGCTGGAAGGCGAGGGCCACTATGTGGCGCCGGGTGCCCGGGTGATTGGCAATGTGCTGATGAAGCCCCACAGTTCGGTGTGGTTCAACGCGGTGATTCGCGGGGACAACGATCTGATCACGATTGGTGAGCGGGCGAACATTCAGGATGGCTCTGTGTTGCATACGGATCCGGGTGTGCCGCTGACGGTGGGCACTGGGGTGACGGTGGGGCACAAGGTGACGCTGCACGGGTGCCAGATCGGTGACTATTCGCTGGTGGGTATGAACGCGGTGGTGCTGAATGGGGCCAAGATCGGCAAGTGCTGCATTATTGGGGCGAATGCGCTGGTGACGGAGAATGCGGAGATTCCGGATTATTCGTTGGTGCTGGGCAGCCCGGGTAAGGTGGTGAAGTCGCTGGATGCGTCGATGTTTGAGTTGTTGAAGGCGAGCAGTGAGATTTATGTGGCCAACGGTCAGCGGTTTGCGGAAGAGCTGGTTGAGGTCTGAACGATGACCGAGAGCGATTGGAGCAAGGTGAAGGATAAAGAGCCGGAGGCTGAATTCGAGTTTCCGGTAAAGTCGCCTTGTGTTTCCGTTTGTGCGCTGAATCGCGAGGATATCTGTGAGGGGTGCTTTCGCTCCGGGACTGAGATCAGTCAGTGGGGGCGGATGTCTAATGCTCAGAAAAAGCAGGTATTGAGTTTGTGCCATGAGCGGGCGGTGGAAATGAAGCGGGTTTGGTGGTCGGACTGACCGTTTGTGGTTCGTTTTTTTCGGCCCTCTGGCGCCGGATCAGCGGGTACGAGTTTTCAGGACCGCTGTGAACCCATCCCTGGGCGCTGCGGCGCAAACATCCTGTTTGCGACGCTCCTGAAAACTCGTACCCGCTGCTCCGCCTTCGCTTCGGCTACAGTACTCCGTCAGAAATTATTGGGCACCAGGTTGCGATGAGTTGCCTGGGCTTACGAAGCAAAAAATTACCAGAATTGCACAAAGCACCGAGGGGCGGTAAGCCCTTCCGGGGCCTTCGCCGACAGGGATGTCGGCGCAGAGCTACATGGATGTACTCGCCGCGTGTCCCGGAAGGGCTTACCGCCCCTCGGTGCGTACCCGGATCAGAGCTCAAAACAAAAGAGCCCCGGAACCAAACCAAATAGAAAAAATATGACCCAACCCTTCGTACATTTAAGAATCCACACAGAATATTCCCTGATCGACGGTCTGGTGCGTATCAAGCCGCTGGTGAGCCGTGTCGCTGAGCTGGAGATGCCGGCGGTGGCGATTACGGATCAGACGAATTTCTATGGCCAGGTGAAGTTTTATAAAGGCTGCATGGGTGCCGGCATCAAGCCGATCACCGGTGCAGATTTCTGGCTGAAGGAAGGTGGTGAGGAGCAGCCGACGCTGCTGACGCTGTATGCGATGAACACCACCGGCTATCGCAATATTACCGAGCTGATTTCCCGCGCGTGGATGGAAGGCCAGTACCACGGGCACGCTTTTGTGGAGCGCGAGTGGATCGAGCAGGCGTCGGAAGGCGTGCTGATGCTCTCTGGTGCCAAGTACGGGGATGTGGGGCGTGCGCTGATTGCGGGGCGGAACTCGCAGGCGGAGGCGCTGGCGCAGGAGTGGGAGCGGATTTTCCCGGGGCGTTATTATCTGGAATTGCAGCGCACTGGTCGGCCGGGGGATGAGGCGTATCTGCATGCGGCGGTGGGGCTGGCGGGCAAGCTGAATCTGCCGGTGGTGGCGACCAACGATGTGCGCTTTCTTGAGGACAGCGAGTTTGAGGCCCATGAGGTGCGGGTGTGTATCCGCGAGGGCCGTGCGCTGGATGATCCGCGTCGCGAGCGCCGTTATTCTTCCGAGCAGTATCTGCGCACCCCGGAGGAGATGCAGGCGCTGTTTGCGGATATTCCGGAAGCGCTGCAAAACACGGTGGAGATTGCGCGCCGCTGTTCCGCGCCGATTCAGCTGGGCAAGTACTTCCTGCCCCAGTTCCCCATCCCCGACGGCATGACGGAGAACGAGTTCTTCGAAAAGATTTCCTTCGATGGTCTCTACGAGCGCCTCGAATTTATTCTCGACAAGAGTGCCCCGGATTACGAAGCGCGCAAAAAAGAGTACGAAGACCGCCTGCGCTTCGAGCTGGATATCGTTATCCAGATGGGATTCCCGGGCTACTTCCTGATCGTGATGGACTTTATCCAGTGGGCCAAGGATCACAATATCCCGGTGGGCCCGGGGCGGGGTTCTGGTGCGGGCTCGCTGATTGCCTACTCGCAGAAAATTACCGATCTCGATCCGCTGCAATACGACCTGCTGTTCGAACGATTCCTGAACCCGGAACGGGTTTCCATGCCCGACTTCGACGTCGACTTCTGCATGGAAAAACGCGATCGCGTGATCAGCTACGTGGCGGATAACTATGGCCGTAACGCGGTAAGCCAGATCATCACCTTCGGTACCATGGCCGCGAAGGCGGTGGTGCGGGATGTGGCGCGGGTGCAGGGCAAGTCCTACGGCCTTGCCGACAAGCTCTCCAAGATGATTCCGCCGGACCCCGGCATGACCCTGCAGAAGGCCTTCGAGCAGGAAGAAGTACTGCGCGAGTTCCTCGAGAACGATGAGGAAGGTCAGGAAATCTGGGAGATGGCGCTGCAGCTTGAGGGCGTGGCGCGGAACGTGGGCAAGCACGCCGGTGGTGTGGTAATCGCCCCCACCAAACTCACCGACTTTGCGCCGCTCTACTGCGACGAGACCGGTGCCGGCCTGGTGACCCAGTTCGACAAGAACGACGTGGAAGACGCGGGCCTGGTGAAGTTCGACTTCCTCGGTCTGCGTACCCTGACCATCATCGACTGGGCCAAGGCGATGGTGGACGAGCAGCGCGCGCGGGAGGGCAAAGAGCCTCTGGTGATCGAGGCGCTGCCACTGGACGATGAAGAAACCTTCAAGATGATCAAGCGGGCCGAGACCACCGCGGTGTTCCAGTTGGAATCCCGCGGTATGAAGGACCTGATCAAACGTCTGCAGCCGGACAACCTCGAAGACATGATCGCCCTGGTGGCCCTGTTTCGTCCGGGTCCGCTGCAGTCGGGCATGGTGGACGACTTCATCAACCGGAAGCACGGTCGCGCCCAGGTGGCCTACCCGGATGCCAAGTACCAGCACGAGAAACTCAAGCCGATCCTGGAGCCCACCTACGGGGTAATCGTTTACCAGGAACAGGTGATGCAGATTGCCCAGGAACTGGCGGGCTATACCCTCGGTGGTGCGGACATGCTGCGCCGGGCCATGGGTAAGAAAAAACCCGAGGAGATGGCCAAGCAGCGTGCCACCTTTGAGGAGGGTGCGAAGGAGCAGGGGGTAGACCCGGATCTCGCAATCAAGATCTTTGACCTGGTTGAAAAATTCGCCGGTTACGGTTTCAACAAATCCCACTCCGCCGCCTACGCTCTGGTCTCTTACCAGACCGCCTGGCTGAAGGCCCACTACCCGGCGCAGTTTATGGCCGCCACTATGTCGTCGGACATGGACAAGACCGACAAGGTGGTGACCTTTATCGAAGAGTGTCGGGCCATGAAGCTCGACCTGGTGCCGCCGGATGTAAATCTGGGTACCTACCAGTTCTCCGTGCCGGTCTCCGATAACGGGGAAAACCGCATCATCTACGGTCTCGGTGCGATCAAGGGGCTGGGTGAGGGACCCATCGACAACATTATTGCCGAGCGTGAGCAGAACGGGCCCTTTACGGACCTGTTCGATTTCTGTTCCCGCATCGACCCGCGCAAGGTGAACAAGCGCGCGCTGGAAGCGCTGGTGCGCTCCGGTGCACTGGACAGCATCGGTCCGGATACCAACAGTGCCGATGGGCTGGATTACTCTCGTGCGGTGCTGTTCAACGCGCTGGATGAGGCGGTGAAGTCTGCGGAGCAGCAGAGCAAGAACGACAGCGCCGGCATGATGGACCTGTTTGGCGAGGTGGTGCGCTCGGCGTCTGACGGCGATGTGTACGAGGATTTCCGCAACGCTCGCCCGTGGAGTATCCGCGAGCGTCTCGAAGGCGAGAAAAATACCCTCGGTCTGTACCTCACCGGCCATCCCATCGATGAATACGAAGATGAATTGAAACACCTGGTGAAGGCGCGCATCGCCGACCTGAAGCCGGGCCGGGATAACCAGAAGGTGGCCGGGCTGTGTGTGGGCATGCGGGTGATGAAGACCAAGCGTGGCGATTCGATGGCGATCGTGACTTTGGATGACCGCAGTGCGCGGATCGAGGCGGCGGTGTTCAGCGAGGCGTTTGGTGAGCACCGGGA
Source organism: Microbulbifer salipaludis (assembly GCF_017303155.1). Classification (NCBI taxonomy): domain Bacteria; kingdom Pseudomonadati; phylum Pseudomonadota; class Gammaproteobacteria; order Cellvibrionales; family Microbulbiferaceae; genus Microbulbifer; species Microbulbifer salipaludis. The sequence continues at coordinate 2,169,995 of NZ_JAEKJR010000002.1, read as the reverse complement.
GAAGCTGGTGAAGGATGCGCTGCTGGTGCTGGAGGGTTCTATCTCTCACGACGATTACAGTGGCGGCCTGAAGATGAGCGTAAACAGTGTGTCTACGCTGGATGACCTGCGCAGTGGCAGTGTGATCGGGGTGACCCTGAAGATCGACAGTGCCCAGGCGCTGCCCAAGATGGGCCAGCGCCTGGGTGCCTGCCTGCGGCCCTATGTGGGTGGCAGCTGTCCGGTGCTGGTGGAAGTGGAACGCAGCGATGCCCGTGGAACTTTCCGCCTGGGCGAAGAGTGGAAAGTGGAGCCAAATGATCAGCTGATTCAGTCCCTGCGGGAGGTCGTCGGCCGGGAGCGGGTACAGCTCAACTACAATCAACGGCAGTAAATTTTTTGACCATTTGGTGGCGGTGGCGCTACCGGGTGCGGTCTTGCGAGACACGCCGTGTACCCATCCCTGGGGGCTCTGCACCGCCATCCATGGCGGTGAAGGTCTCGCAAGACCGCACCCGGTATCGCCACCTTCGCCCGTGGTTGTGTTAAATGAACATGATTCGAGGGCACCTCATTCTCGATGCAGGCTTTGATTGCGCTCGAAACACAGCTAAGTGAACCCATGCACTCGACTGGATGGTCCTATCCCGGTAAGCTAGCCGCCATTTTCAGTAGACGAGGCCTGTTTGCGACTGTTCGGGGTGGTTTAGTCGCATTTTCCAACATTTGGCAGGCCCACAGAATTATCAAGGCGCGAATTAAATGAACTTCAGTTTTCTCGAGTTTGAACAGCCAATTGCGGAACTGGAAAGCAAGATCAAGGAACTGCAGCATGTAGGGGACGACAACGACCTCAACATCGCTGAAGAGATCACCCGCCTGCGGGAAAAGAGCGAGAAGCTCACCGAGTCCCTGTATTCCGACCTCTCTCCGTGGCAGATCGTGCAGGTGGCCCGCCACCCGCAGCGCCCTTATGCGAAGGACTACATCGAGCGTATTTTCACCGATTGGGACGAGCTGCATGGCGACCGTCACTTTGGTGATGACCAGGCGATCATTGCCGGTATCGGTCGTCTTGAGGGCCGTCCGGTGGCGGTGATCGGTGAGGAGAAGGGCCGCACGGTCAACGAGAAGGTGAAACGCAATTTTGGTATGCCGAAGCCGGAAGGTTACCGCAAGGCGCAGCGCATCATGGAGATGGCGGAGCGTTTCAAAATGCCGGTGCTGACGCTGATTGACACTCCGGGGGCCTATCCGGGTATCGACAGTGAGGAGCGCGGTATCTCTGAGGCCATCGCCAAGAACCTGGCGGTGATGTCGCGCCTGCGCACGCCGATTATCTGCACCGTGATTGGTGAAGGTTCCTCCGGTGGCGCGCTGGCGATTGGTGTGGGCGACCAGCTGAACATGCTGCAGTACTCCACCTACTTTGTGATTTCCCCGGAAGGTTGCGCCAATATCATCTGGAAAACCGTGGAGAAGGCGCCGCTGGCGGCCGAGGCCATGGGGGTGACGTCCAGTGTGCTGGAAGAGCTGGGTATTGTGGACGAGACGCTGCCAGAGCCGCTGGGCGGCGCGCACCGCGATCCGGACCTGATGGCCGCGCGTCTGCGCGATCGCCTGTCTGAGCAGCTGGACAAGCTGACTGCGGTTCCGATCGATGAACTGCTGGAGAAGCGTTATCAGCGCTTGATGAGCTACGGTAACGTCACCGGCTAATTTCCTCAGCGAGCGTTACTCGAAAACGGCGTCAACTTCGGTTGCCGCCGTTTTTTTTGCGCTTGCTTCTGCTCCCGTCAATCTTGGTTACAGGCGCAGAATGTCCCGGTAGCCGGCAACCCGTACCTGGAAGGGGGTGTTGTCCTGCAGGTAGAGACGCTGGCAATCGGCCGCGTCCGGCTCGCCGTGCACCAGTTGAATCTGGGTGCCTGCCTCCAGTGCAGACTGCAACAGCCACTCGCCCAGCTCCACATAGTCCGCGTGGGCGGATAGCCCTTCCAGCATTTCGATCTGCGCCTTGCAGGGTATGTACTCCCCGTGAATCTTTACGTTGCGTGAACCGGCCAGCAGGCGGGCACCGCGGGTGCCGCCAGCCTGGTAGCCGGCGAATAACACGGTGGTTCTATGGTCAGGTAGCAAGCGCTTCATGTGGTGCAGTATGCGGCCGCCGCTGGCCATGCCGCTGCCGGCGATGATGATGTGGGGATACTGGATGTTCTCCAGAGCCTTGGACTGATCCACGCTGCGGGTGTAGCGGATGCCGCTGCACATGAAGGTACAGTTTGCGGCACTGAGGCGGTGCTGGTCCGGGTAGCGGGCATAGATTTCCGAGGCGTCGATGGCCATGGGGCTGTCGAGGAAAATGGGGACTTTGGGAATCCGCTGTTCTCGCATCAGGTTCAGCAGTAGGAATTGCAGGGTTTGCGCCCGTCCCACGGCAAAACTCGGAATCAGTAACACCCCGCCGCGGCCGAGGGTGTTGTTGACGACCTCGGCCAGTTGTTGCGCGTGGTCAATCTGCGGGTGACGCCGGTCCCCATAGGTGGATTCCAGCAGCAGGAGGTCCAGAGCGGGCAGAGGCCGCGGCGAGTGCATGATGAGATCGTGCGGGCGGCCCACATCACCGGAAAATCCTACCCGCTTGCCATCCGCTTCGAGAATGACACTGCCCGCGCCCAGAATGTGCCCCGCCGGCTGGATATGCAGGGTGGCGCTGCCAATTCGAATTTTTTCGTCGAAGGCCACTGGCTGGAACAGCTCGAGGCACCGCTCTGCGGTATCACCGTTGTACAGGGGCACGGGGTGGGCGTGCTTGCCGAGTTTGTGGCGCTGGTAGAAGCGGGCGTCTTCTTCCTGGATGTGCCCGGCATCCGGCAGAAGAATCGAGCAGAGATCGCGGGTGGCATGGTGGCAGTAGACCGGGCCGCGATATCCCTGCTGGTAGAGCCGCGGAATATAACCGGAGTGGTCCAGGTGGGCGTGGGTGAGGACGATCCCCTTGAGGTGGCGGTAGTCGAACAGGGGCGCTTCCCAGTTGCGTTCGCGCAACCATTTGTAGCCCTGGAACATACCGCAATCCACCAGAAACTGCGTTTTACCCTCATCCACACTGATCAGAAATTTTGAGCCGGTAACCGTGCCGGTGCCGCCAAGGAACGTGATATTCATCGGTAGGATTTTCTCCATTGGCCAGTGTTGCTGCGCGTACGTTGCGATAGGCGCTTCTCAAAGGTAATCCGCTTGCGGCGCTTTCCTATCGATTACTGTCCCTGTCGCCATCTCGGTTGCCCTCGGTTATCGCCGGGGTGTTTGCGGGCGCAACGTCAAACAGGTCCCGGTTTTGATGGTAGTACTCCCGCGCGTAGGCCAGCTCCCCCGGCGTCTGTGCCAGCAGGGTTGCCAGTGCCTGACCCGCGCGGATGCTGTCCCCCACCTTGACCTGCAGGCGCAGTCCGGCTTCCGGGGACGAGGGTGCGCCGGCAACCTTGGCCAGGTGTGCCAGGCGCCGGTTGTCCATGCCGCGCAGGTGTCCATCCCATGTGCTGCGCAGTTCGATATGGTGGCTGGCGGTTGGGATTTCGCGGAGGCCGCCCTGGGCTTCGCAGATATTCAGGAACTGCTGCAGAGCCTCGCCGGATTCCAGCAAGTCCCGGGCATTTCGGTACGCCTGCGCGTCACTGGTTTCATCGGCCATACATAACAGTTGTGCCGCAAGAAACAGCGCGCGCTCCTTCAGGTCGGCCGGGGCGTGTTGCTCGTTGTGCAACACACTCAGCACATCGCGCGCCTCCTCGGCGGGGCCGATGCCCCAGCCAACCGCCTGGCTGCCATCGGTTTGTACACAGCGAACCTCTACCCCGAGGTTGCCGGCCACTGCGTGAAACAGGGATTCGAGATCTGCCGCCTGTTGCGGGGTGCGTAATTTCGCGGTGGGACCCACGGGCATGTCAATCAGGATGTGGGTGGAACCGGCGGCCATTTTCTTGGAAAGCACCGAGGCCACCAGCTGTCCCTCACTGTCCAGGTCCAGGGCGCGCTCGATGCGAATCAAAAGGTCATCGGTTGGGCTCAGCCCGACTTCGCCCCCAGCGGCGAGGCAGGCCCCGGTACGGGTGATCACATTGCGCAATTGTGCCAGCGGCAGGTCGACGTTGGTGAGGACCTCCATGGTGTCGGCGGTGCCCGCCGGTGAGGTGATGGCGCGCGAGGAGGTTTTGGGAATGACCAGGCCGGCAGCACTGACGATGGCCACCACAATCGGCGTCGTGCGGTTACCAGGCAGGCCGCCGATGCAGTGCTTGTCGAACACACGTGTGTACTCGGGCCAGTGCAGTCGGTTGCCGTTGTTGATCATGGCGGTGGTCAGCGCAGTGGTTTCGGCGGCATCGAGGCGTCCGCCGGCGCAGGCGGTCAGGAAACTGGCGACTTCGATATCCGAATAGCGGCGTTGGCCGATGTCACCGATGATGCTGCTGATTTCCAGGGTATTGAGCCGGTGACCATAGATTTTCTTGCGCAGGGCGCTCAGTGAGGGCACCGGTGGGGCGTGGTGAACATGAACCACCGAATGTTCATCCAGCCCGAGGAATTCCCAGGCGCTGTCGGAAAAACCGATATAGCCCTGGGGCAGAATCGTTTCACTCACCGTGTTGAGCGTCGCAATCAGTGTGCGCTGGCCGGCGCTGATTTGCAGTCGGGTGTTTGCCGTGTAGCCCTCGGCACGGCAAATAGCGCAGTCCTTGCGCATGAAGACAATGGGTTCCTCATGGGTGTCGATTCCCATGCGGTAGGCAGTGAGTGGCAGCGCCCGGGTCATAGTGTGATCCCTGATCTCCCAAGGGTGCGCCCGGGCGGACAGTCCCGGCGGAAATATAGTGTAGGTGTTTCCACCGGACACGGGTGGGGCGGGGCACTATGCGGTGCGGCGGCGCAGGCGGTGTCCGGCGGGATCGGCGCAGCGCACGCCCGATGTCCCCAAATGACCAGCACAGGGCCCGTGACTACTGGGTTTGTGCCTATCCCCGACGGTATTCTGCTCACCCCCGAGCGATCGGCTTCACCGATAACTGAATAACAAGCAGAGGTCTACCTTGGCGGAACTGGGTGACATATCCGGCCTTACGCTGGGGCTTTTACTGGCCGTGTGTGTGGTCAGTGCGTTTATCTCTGCGGTCACCGGTGGCGCCGGTGGCATCCTGATGTTCGCCGCGTTGAACGTTGCCATTCCACTGCGCCTACTGGTGCCCATTCACGGCGCTGTGCAGCTGATGAGCAACCTGGCACGCATCGTTTACGTCCGTGACCATATCCGCTGGGATATGTGCATCCCGTTTTTTTTCGGTTGCACGATCGGCGCCGGGTTGATGACGTTGGGGCTGGCGAGTCTCAGCTGGCAGCAGCTACCCATGGCGCTGCTGGCCATACTGGTGTTCTACACGGTATTCAAACCGAAAAAGCTGCCGGAGATTCGCCTGCAGCCACGCAATTTTTTCTGGGTGGGTATCGGCACCGGGACGCTGGGCATCCTGGCCGGTGCGGTAGACCCACTACTTGCGGCATTTTTCGTACGCAAGGACATGACACCCAAAGAAATCGTTGCCAATAAATCCGTCATGCAGGCGTGGTGTCATGCCCTTAAAGTCCCCGCCTTTATTTTCCTCGGATTTGCGTTTTCAGATCATCTGGGGCTGATTGTATTACTCACCGTTGCCGCGGTGATCGGTACCCGCATCGGCATCATCCTCCTGAACCGGATCAGCAGCGAAGTATTTTTCAACCTGATGCGCGCAGCACTTCTCGTGGCTGGGATACGCATTGTCTATCAATTATTTGCACCGTAGGCACTTAGGTAATTACCCAACATGGCAGATTATCAGATTATCAACCCATATAGCGGTGAGCCGATCGAAGCGTATGAGTTCCATACCCGGGAGCAGGTGGCCGAAGCCATCGAAGCGCTGGTAGCCGCCCGAAAAACCCAACAGGCAACACCAGCGTTTGAGCGCTCCAATATTCTGCTGAAACTGGCCCAGTTACTGCTGGAAAACAAAGAAGATTTGGCGCAGCTGGTTATGCAGGAAACCAGCAAAACCATCAACGACAGCCGCGTGGAAATCGATCGCGCCTACAACACGGCTCTGGCCAGTGCCATGGAAGCACGCAGTATCAACGGCGAAGCTCTGGATTCCGACGCCTACCCGCCCATGCGCGAGAAAATTGGCGTCGTACTGTGGAAGCCCCTGGGTACCGTCCTGTGCATTACTCCGTTTAACTTTCCCATCAATATTGCGCTGCACAAGATCGGCCCGGCATTTGCCGCCGGTAATACCATCCTGTTCAAACCGGGCCCCCAGAACAAACGCTCCGCAGAACGGCTGGTTGCGCTGTGCTATGCCGCAGGCATGGATCGATCGGTCCTGAAAATGCTGATTCCGGATATCGACGCCACCCGCTACGCCGTGTCCCATCCGGAAATTCAGGCCATCAATTTTACCGGTGGCACTGCCGCGGCCAATGCCATTGCCGCGGATGCCGGCTACAAAAAAATGCTGTTCGAGCTGGGCGGTAACGACCCGCTCATCGTCATGCCCGACGCCGACCTGGACGCCGCCGTGAACGCCACCATCAACCAGCGCTTTGCCACCGCCGGCCAGCGCTGTACCGCGGCCAAGCGCCTGTTTGTACACACTGCCGTATTCGACGCCTTCGCCGAAAAACTCGTGGCCGCTACCGCCAGACTCAAAGTCGGCAACCCGGCGGAAGAGGACACCTTTATCGGTCCACTGATCCACACCGCCGCCGCCGACGAAGTGGAAGCGCGTATCTCTGCTGCAGTAAACGCTGGTGCGAAGGTGCTGTTCGGTCACAAACGTGAAGGCAACATTCTCTGGCCCACCATTCTAGATAACGTCGCCGACGACGCGGAACTGGTCGCGGAAGAAACCTTTGGCCCGGTGGTGCCTCTGCGCAAATTTGACGACGAAGCAGAGCTGATTCCCCTGATCAACAACTCGCCCTTTGGCCTGCAGGCGGGCGTATTCACCCAGAACCTTGCCCTCGCCAAACGCCTCTACAATCAGTTGGATGTAGGCCTGCTCGCCGTCAACGACGGCCCCGGCTTTCGTGCGGAACATTTCCCGTTCGGCGGCGTAAAAGAAAGCGGTGTCGGAAGGGAAGGGGTGCGCTACGCCATTCGTGAAATGAGCTACCAGAAAACGCTCGTGATCTAGTCAATTTCCACGAAGTAATTGGCTTGAAGCAAAGGCCGGGCGCTGGGTAGTAGCTTTCAGGAGCGTCGGCGACATGGACGTCGCCGACGCAGCGTTTAGGGGTGAGGCAAGCGTTTGCGAAGCACCGCTTCGCGCGCAGCCGAACGACACCAATCTATGATTGGTGGCCGGTCCCGCTTAGCGGGGGTTCACAGCGGTCCTGAAACCGTTCACCCGGTGCCTGGCCGCCACCGTAAGACCTACGAAGTCTTCGCTACCACAGAACCAGGCTAACGCCAAAATATCCCAGAGACTTGTCCCGCCGGTCACATTGCTACTATACTCCGCCCCAACTTGTCGGAGTGCCTTCGGGCTGAGATCGCTGTTGCGAGATCCGTTGAACCTGATCGGGGTAACCCCCGCGTAGGGAACAAGATCTGAAATCGCTATTTTTCGTACGTTTATTTTTTGCGTCCGAAACCCGCTCTCCCCACCTGTACCCCGGCAATCCACTCACGGATACCATCCAAGGAACGTCCGCAACGACGTAAGGGGTCAGCATGTCTCAAATCGCCGAACCGAAGAATATCGAGAGCAACGCCGATAAAAAAAGCCGCGCTGCACAGAAGAAAAGCGCCAAAGAATTCCTCGATAATCTAACCGCTCAGCAATTCCCCAACTCCCGTAAAGTCTATCTGCAAGGCGAACATTCCGGCGTAAAAGTCGGTGTGCGTGAAATCTGCCTCGGCCAGAGCCTCGTTGGCGGCGATGAACAAAATCCCGTGTTCGAACCGAACGCACCCCTGCCGGTATATGACACCGCAGGGCCTTACTCTGACCCGGAGTACACACCCGATATTCGCAACGGTCTGCCCAAACTGCGCCAGCAATGGATCGAAGCCCGTGGCGATACCGACGTTCTCGACACCCGTCAGGCCGCTTACAGCCAGAAACGCATGGCCGATCAGGGCCTCGACCATATCCGCTTTGACAACCTGCCCGCGCCCCGCAAAGCCAAGCCCGGAAAAAATGTTACGCAGATGCACTACGCCCGTCAGGGCATCATCACCCCGGAGATGGAATTTATCGCCATCCGCGAAAACATGGGGCGTGGCAATCTTGCCGCACAACTGAGCGAAGCAGATTATAAAAACGCCCGTACCGGCATTTATATTCCACCGCAAATTACCCCGGAATTCGTCCGCCGGGAAGTGGCCGAAGGCCGCGCCATCATTCCCGCGAACATCAACCACACCGAACTGGAGCCGATGATCATCGGCCGCAACTTCCTGTGCAAAGTGAACGCCAACATCGGCAACTCCGCGGTCACATCTTCCATCGAAGAAGAAGTAGAGAAACTGGTGTGGTCCATCAAATGGGGCGGCGACACCGTCATGGACCTTTCCACTGGCCAGAACATCCACGAAACCCGCGAGTGGATTCTGCGCAACAGCCCCGTCCCCATTGGCACCGTGCCCATTTACCAGGCCCTGGAAAAAGTTGACGGCGTTGCCGAAGACCTCAACTGGGATGTCTTCCGCGATACCCTGATCGAGCAGGCAGAGCAGGGCGTTGATTACTTTACTATCCACGCCGGCGTACTCCTGCGCTACGTACCGCTTACCGCCAAGCGCGTTACCGGCATCGTCTCCCGCGGTGGCTCCATCATGGCCAAGTGGTGCCTCGCACACCACAAGGAAAACTTCCTCTACACCCACTTCGAGGATATTTGTGAAATCCTAAAAGCCTACGACGTCAGCTTCTCATTGGGCGACGGCCTGCGCCCCGGCTGTATCGCCGATGCCAACGACGAAGCCCAGTTCGGCGAACTGCGCACCCTCGGTGAACTCACCGAAATCGCCTGGAAACACGACGTACAGACCATGATCGAAGGCCCCGGCCATGTGCCCATGCACAAAATCCGGGAGAACATGGACGAGCAACTGGAACACTGCCACGGCGCCCCCTTCTATACCCTCGGCCCCCTGACCACCGACATCGCCCCCGGCTACGACCACATCACCTCCGGCATCGGCGCCGCCATGATCGGCAGCATGGGTTGTGCCATGCTCTGCTACGTCACACCCAAAGAACACCTCGGCCTGCCCAACAAAGAAGACGTAAAAGAAGGCCTCATGGCCTACAAAATCGCCGCCCACGCCGCCGACGTCGCCAAAGGGCATCCAAGGGCGCAGATGCGGGACAACGCCCTCTCCAAGGCCCGCTTTGAATTCCGCTGGGAAGACCAGTTCAATCTCGGTCTCGACCCCGAACGCGCGCGCATATATCACGACGAAACCCTGCCCAAAGAATCCGGCAAGATCGCCCACTTCTGCTCCATGTGCGGCCCGAAATTCTGCTCAATGAAAATTACCCAAGACGTCCGCGACTATTCCAAAAAGCTAGAGGCAGCAAAACCGGGAACCGAGGCGAGTAAAGGAATGGAAGAAATGTCCATCAAGTTCAAAGAACTAGGCGCAGAGATTTATCACAAGGGTTAACCTCGAAGTAAATAAAAACTGCATAGTTTGACGAGCAGGTAGTGATACGGGTAATTGTTTGCCAGACCTTCCGCGAGAGGGACCTCGCGGAAGAGCCCCCATGGATGGGTTCACGGTGTGTCTGGCAAACAATTACCCGTAGCACTGCCGCCCAGGTCCTCCCAAATACGTACCCCGGAACCTTAAAGTGGCAGAGCGGAAACTAAATATCGCACTAGCGGGAGCCGGCCTGATGGGCCGCCTTCTAGCCTGGCGTATGTCTGAAAAAGGCCAGCAAGTATCCCTGTTCGAATCCGGTAGCCTGGAAAAACCGGCGGGCGCCTGCCATACCGCCGCCGGCATGATCTCCCCGCTGTCCGAACTGTTCCACTGCCCACTCCCCATCTACCAACTGGGCATGCAAAGCCTGCAATACTGGCCCGACTGGGTAAGCCAGCTGGAACAAACGACCGGCAGCAAAGTCGATTATCGCCAGAAAGGCAGCATCCTCATCGCCCACCCGCAGGACCGCAGCGAACTCCTGCAATTCCAACAGGAACTCGACGCAAAGCTAGGCTCAGAAAACCGCGAGCAACTGCAATGGCTGGACAATAACTCCCTGCGAAACCTGGAACCCGAACTCGAACATTTTGATCGCGGCCTGTTCCTCGCCAGCGAAGCCGACATCGACAACCGCAAGCTTCTCCCCGCACTGTTGCAAGCACTCAGGCAAAACCATATACGGCTGCACGAAAACACCCCGGCAGAGTGCGCCCCCGGAACAGTACACAGCGTGCGTGGCACAGAGTCGTTTGATCTCGTTATCGACACCCGCGGCCTCGGCGCCAAGAAACAGATCAGTGGACTGCGCGGTGTCCGCGGCGAAGTCATGGTGGTAGAAACCCCCGAAGTGCAACTCAACCGCCCCGTGCGCCTGTTGCACCCCCGGTACCAACTTTACGCCGTACCCAGAGCCAACAACCAGACCGTCATTGGCGCCACTGAAATTGAAAGCGAAGATATGAGCCCGATCTCGCTCCGCTCCACCATGGAACTCTCCAGTGCACTGTACTCAATCCATCCCGCTTTCGCCGAAGCGCGCGTCATTGAAACCCGCGTCAACTGCCGTCCCGCCACCATGGACAACCTTCCTGTGGTGGAAAGCCAACCCGGACTGATGCGCATTAACGGCCTGTTTCGCCACGGCTATCTACTGGCATCGGCGTTAGTGGCCCAGGCTGAAATCGAAGTTTCCCGATCAACCCAAACGACACAACAGGTGACCTGATGCGATTACTGGTCAACGGCGAAGAAACCCATATTGAGAGTGAAAAATCACTGTCGGAATTGCTGCAACAGCTCGGCTGCCGCGGCGAAACCTTCGCCGTGGCGCTAAACGGTGATTTCGTCCCGCGCGGGAATTACCCGCAGACTTTGCTGAGTGCCGGTGACCGCCTGGATATCGTCGCACCGATGGTTGGAGGCTGAGCGGAGAGAGCACATGAACGATAAATTGAAACTCTACGGCAAAGAATTCGACAGTCGCCTGCTGGTCGGCACCGCACTCTATCCCTCACCGGCGATCATGCGTGCGTCCGTCGCGGCCTCCGGTGCGGAAATCATCACCCTGTCCCTGCGTCGCCAGAGTCCCGCACAGCAGCAGGGGAAAATGATCTGGGATTATATTCAGGAGTCCGGTTGCCAGCTGCTGCCCAATACCGCAGGTTGCAAAACCCCGAAAGAGGTCATCGCACTGGCGGAAATGAGCCGGGAAATTTTTCGCACCGACTGGCTCAAGCTGGAAGTGATCGGTGACGACTACAACTTGCAGCCCGACCCCTACGGTCTGGTGGAATCCGCGCGGGAATTGGTCGAGCGCGGCTTCAAGGTTTTGCCTTACTGCACCGATGATCTGGTGGTATGCCGCAAACTGCTGGACGTGGGGTGCGAAGTACTGATGCCCTGGGGCTCGCCCATCGGCACCGGCCGTGGACTGATGAACAAGTACAACCTGCAGACCCTGCGCGAGCGTCTGCCGGATACGCCGCTGATTATCGACGCCGGTATCGGTGCACCGTCCCAGGCCTGTGAAGCCATGGAGATGGGTTTCGATGCCGTGTTGCTCAATACGGCGATTGCCAGGGCCCAGAACCCGGTGCTGATGGCGGAGTCCTTCAAACTGGCGGTGGAGTCGGGGCGCGCCGCGCGGAATGCCGGCCTGATGCGCAAACGCCAGACCGCCAGCCCCAGCACGCCCACCCTGGATATGCCGTTCTGGCAGCAGACCGTGAGCGCCGGCAAGCAAGGCGAAAAAGCATGAGCGCAATAGAACAGCAACGGCTGATTGTGTGGACTATCGCCGGCAGTGATTCCGGTGGTGGTGCCGGTATTCAGGCAGACCTGCTCACCATGCATGACCTGGGTGTGCATGGTTGCAGTGTCATCACCGCCAACACCGCACAGAATACCCTCGGGGTGCCGGCCATTAATGCGGTTTCCGATGAGGTACTGCAATCGCAACTGGACGCGTTGCTCGACGATCTCAAACCGGCGGCGATCAAGATCGGCCTGCTGGCAAACGCCGCACAGGTGCGGCTGGTAGCAAACTTTCTGCGCACGCTGAAAGCCGCTGGCAATCGTATTCCCGTGGTCTACGATCCGGTCGCCGTGGCCACCAGCGGCGCACAGCTGACCGAAGACAGTACCGGCGCTGCGGTGCTGACAGACTTGTTGCCCCTGTGTGATTTGATTACGCCCAACAGCGTTGAGCTGGCGTGGCTGGCGCGGACTCACGTTGACAGTGCCGAAACCGTACTCAAGGCGGCGCGCAGCGTGCGGGGCAACCATGAGACGGCACTGCTGGTTACCGGGGGGCATCTCGAGATTGAGCCGGGTACAACCTCCGACCTGTTATGTACAGGTCACGGTGAGTGCGCGAGCCATGACTGGTTGATCGGTAAAAGAGTTGATACCCGCAATGCCCATGGCACCGGCTGTACTTTGTCCTCTGCGATTGCGGCATTGCTGGCCCTGGGCTATCCGCTCAAGGATGCCTGTGTGGTGGCCAATGCCTATGTGCGGCGCGGGTTGCGCCTCGCCAGTAGCGATCATATTGGCGCGGGCCCGGGCCCGGTAGGGCACTGCGGCTGGCCGGATGCGTTAAAAGACTTCCCCGAAGTGTTGCTTGCCGGCAGCGAGCGGGCAAAACCGTTTGGTACCTTCAGCGAATCGGGGGCGGCCAATTTTGCTGCGGAATTTGCGCAGCCGGATTCCAGCCGGCTCGGCCTTTACCCGGTGGTGGATAGCGTGGACTGGGTCGAGAAGCTGGCGGAGGAGGGCGTGCGCACCCTGCAGCTGCGTATCAAGTATCCGCGCACTGACCTGCGGGAACAGATTGAGCGCGCGGTGGCCATTGGCCGCCGCTATGACGTGCGCCTGTTTATCAACGACTACTGGCAACTGGCAATTGAGTGTGGCGCCTACGGTGTGCATCTCGGCCAGGAGGATCTGCAGAGCGCAGACCTGAAGGCAATCCAGGCCGCCGGGCTGAAACTGGGTATCAGCACCCACGGCTTTTTTGAATTGTTGTACGCCTACCAGTTTCGCCCCAGCTACCTCGCTATTGGTGCCATCTATGCCACCAGCACCAAGGATATGAGCGGTCAGTTACAGGGGCCACAGAAGCTCGCGCGCATGGCCGCGCTGTTGCCGGATTATCCACTTGTGGCCATTGGTGGCATCAATTGCGAGCGTGCATCGGTGGTTGCCGCATGCGGGGTGGGGAGCATCGCCGTGGTCACGGCGATCACCGAAGCACCGGATTACCGGGAAGCTGTGGCACAATTGCAGGCTGTACTGGAGTCCCCCTGACCGGAGTGCCGTCATGTTGAGCCGTAAACAGCTGCAGCGCTACAGCCGCCAGATTATGCTGCCCCAGGTCGGAGAAGCCGGCCAGCAAAAACTTGCCGGAGCAAAAGTCATGATTGTGGGGCTCGGCGGTTTGGGAAGCCCCGCCGCGTTGTACCTCGCAGCGGCAGGCATTGGCGAGCTGCATCTGGTGGACGGCGACCGGGTGGAGCTTTCCAATTTGCAGCGTCAGGTGCTCTACAAAACCAACCACCGTGATAAAGATAAGGCCCAGGTTGCCGCCCAGCAATTAACCGCAGCCAACCCTGAGATCCGGATTCACGCCCACAGCCGAATGGCGGACGCGGCGTGGCTGCAGGCGCAGTTACCTGCGCTGGGCATCGACCTGGTGCTGGACTGCACCGATAACCTGGAAATCCGTTACGTGATTAACCGCGTTTGCCGGGCGCTGCGGGTGCCGGTGGTGATGGCGTCGGTGCGGGGCTTTTCCGGACAGCTGGTAAGCTTTGATTTTCGTGAAGCGGGCGGCCCCTGCTACGCATGTCTGTTTCCTCCTCAGCAACGGGACAACGACCTGCCGGAAGTGGAGAACTGTTCCACCGTGGGCGTGATTGGGCCAGCGCTTGGCATGATGGGCAGTGCCCAGGCTCTGGAGGCGATCAAACTTTTGGTGGGCCTGCCACTTTCCAGTCTGAATCGATTGCAGCTGTTTGAAGCCGAGCGCCTGGAGTGGCGCGCGCTGGCGTTGCCGGTCAATGGCGATTGCCCGGTGTGCGCTACGGAGTAACCTTCAGCATGCTGGTTTCACTATTGCAGGGCTGCACATAACAGCCGATGGGATCATTCCCGGCCTTGCGGCCGGGGTTAATACAATGCACGGACTGGTCTTTTTCTGAGTATCGCGCAGATGGAATCAGAACTGCGCGGCCGCGGTGAGCCAGAGTTTGTTGGTGTCTACGCTGAAATCATCCGCGGTGTAATTGCTGTATTTCATGCTGAGATTGACACCGGCGAGCTTGCCCGCCACCAGAAAGCCGGCTTCACTGCCAAGCTTGTCCATTCCAGAAACGTCGCTGTCATCCGAGCTGAGCTGGTGGTAGTTGAGCGCAAACTTGACGCTGCCCAGACTGGTGCCGAGCGTCAGGTAAACATCTTCGATTCCGCCGGCAATATTACCGGTACCACCACCGAGGAACTTATCGCTCCATCCCTGGAATTTGTGCAGGGTGGCCAGAGGGGTGATGAACTGTGCTTCTGCCCCATCCGCCCCCAGCAGCTCGTAGCCTGCGGCGAGCGTTACCACACCCAGCTTGTATGTACCTTCCGCCAGCACATAATCTGCGTCGTAATCTGCGGGGTTATTCGCTGCTGCGGACTGGGTGGCGTATTCCAGTGCGTAGCCCAGCGCATTCTGACTGCCTGCGAAGCGCACGCCGTAGGTGTTGGTGGAGAATGCTGCGGCGTCTTCATTGTCGATCAGGTAGGCGTAACCGCTCAGGGTGCCAGCAGGTAGGCCCGCGTACTTCGCGTTGAGCAGGTAAGTGTCATTGGTGTGGTCACCAATGGGGCTGTCTTCGCCAAAGATGCGATTGACGTTGTGAATGTGGGCGAGGAACAGGGTGGTATCGGCGAAACTGGTATTGCTTGCACTGAAGCCGTCGTAGGTCTGTTCGTTCTGACGGAAGCCGACACCGCCCACAAAGCGCTGATTGTCCAGCAAAATGCGCTGACGACCGTACTTGAACGTGGTTGCGCCGGTGGTGTACGCGAGATAGGCCTGATTAACTTCGGTTCCCTCGGGATCGCCGATACCCCCTTCGAAATCGGTCAGGTGGGTGACGTCATCCATCTCAATCACGGTGCTGAACCCCTGATAGGCGGCGGAAGAATACGTGAGTCGGGTCTTCAGGCTGGTCAGGTCCACATCATTGCCGTCGACGTCCACCAGCTCGGTGCGTGCACGGAAGCCGAGCGTTGCTTCGCCCTGGGCCAGCGCTTCGCCGAAACTGGTCACTGCCGGTGCTTCGGCTTCTGTCATTTCCTGTGCAAGCGCCGGTGTGGTTGCCACCGCAGCACTCAGCGCGCCGACGGCGAGGCACCATGCGCGGCGCTGGAGAGCGGATTGGATAGTGGCATTCAGAAGGTTCTGGTTTTTCATGTTGCTTTCCTTTTTTGGAGAATCGAGAAATTCCTCTTGCCCCTCGTGCCGGATTTCGGCGGCAGGGCGCCCTGTCGACAGCGTTGCTCCGTTGTCGATGGGGGTATTCGGTTGGTGATTCCGGGGTAATTCAGGCTGCGTTATCGACCGTTTCTGGCAAGGCCGTTTTTCTACCTGTGGTTGCAGAATCTGCCCCTTTGCTGGGCTCGATTCTGGTTTTTCTCGCCGGCACATCGGGTTTGCTGTGACGCTCATGCAGGAACTTCAATACCTTGGCGCGATACTGGTTGTAGAGTGGGTCGTCCGCCAGTGCCAGTCGGTGCCGTGGGCGCTCGAGATCGACGCTAAGAATTTCTCCGATCGTAGCGGCGGGGCCATTGGTCATCATGACGATACGGTCTGAGAGCAACACCGCTTCGTCCACGTCGTGGGTAATCATGATGACGGTATTGTTCAGTTCGGCTTGAATCTCCATCAGGGAGTCCTGCATATGCGCCCGGGTCAGCGCATCCAGCGCGCCGAAGGGTTCATCCATCAGCAGGACTTTGGGCTGCATGGCGAGTGCGCGTGCGATGCCGACGCGCTGTTTCATACCACCGCTTATTTCCCCGGGGCGCTTGTGCATGGCGTGGCCCATATGCACCAGTTCCAGGTTGTGCTCGATCCACTGGCGTCTCTCCGCTTTGGATTTGCTGCGACCGAATACCTGCTTAACTGCCAGCTCGACATTTTCGTACGCGGTGAGCCACGGCAGCAGGGAATGATTTTGAAAAACCACGGCGCGCTCCGGGCCTGGTTCAGTCACTTCCTTGCCGCTCAGAATCACGCCGCCGCGGGTCGCCTGATAGAGTCCGGCCACCACGTTCAGCACGGTGGACTTACCGCAGCCGGAGTGGCCAATCAGGGAGACAAATTCTCCCTGGGCGATTTTCAGGTCGACATCCCGAAGAGCGGTAAAAGGGCCCTTGGGGGTGGGGAATTCCATGTCGATGTGACTGATGTCGAGAAGTACGCTCATCGGTTCATTCTCCGTTACATTATTCGTTTCGTATCTTTTCTGCGTGGCTTGCTGTGCGTGGCTCACTGACTGGCCGATTTGTCCCAGGAAACCAGTTTCTGCAGGGTCAACATGCCGCGATCCAGCAGGAATCCGATAAACCCGATCACCAGAACTGCCGTCATGATGCGCGCGAGAGAGTCGGAACTGCCATTCTGGAATTCGTCCCAGACAAATTTTCCGAGACCGGGATTTTGCGCGAGCATTTCTGCGGCGATCAGTACCATCCAGGCCACGCCCAGTGACAGGCGCATACCGGTAAAAATCATTGGTACGGATGCGGGCAATACAATTTTCTGAACATGGCGCAGTGCGGGCAGGCGCAGTACCTTACTGACATTCACCAGGTCATTGTCGATGCCGGCTACGCCCACCGCGGTGTTGATCACCATGGGCCAGATACAACACAAGGTGACGGTGATCAGCGAGTTCAGGAATGACTTGGCCACAACAGGGTCCGGCGAGGTATACAGCGCGGACACCACCATGGTGACCAGGGGCAGCCACGCCAGCGGCGATACCGGCTTGAAGATCTGGATAATCGGGTTGATGGCACTGTTCAGCGTTTTACTCAGGCCGATGGCAATACCCAGCGGGACGGCGATGGCAACGGCCAGCAAGAACCCGCTCATCACCGTCACCAGGCTGGTTATGATCTGGTCAAGAAAGGTTTCCTTGCCGGTATAGGCGCGAATCTTCGGCGTATAATTCGGATCCTTGGCGACGCGTTCTGCGTTGCGTTTTTCCTGGCGCTCGTAAAACGCCTGCTCTTTTTTTCGTGAGCGCTGGTGCTCATCGTACAGTGCATTGAATTGCTCCATCACCGCAGCGGGGCCTGGGAACTTGCCCAGGGAAGTATCAATATTCTGCGCAGTGACCGACCACAGCAGCAGGAAGGCGAGGATGCCGGCGAGTGGCAGGGCGACCAGCCGGATGACGCCGCTGACAATAATCCCGCTAAAAACCTGACGCAGCTGCGGCAGTTTGAAGCCAGTTAGTTTTTCGGCATTTACAGTGGTGGTGTTCATTGCTGTTACCTCTGCACACGAGTTGGGTATCTGGTGTGCGCTTTTTTCGTTTCTTTATTCTCAGGGCGAGCGCTGACCGTTCGCGGCGGTCAGCGCTTTGCTCTTGCCGGGTTAAAGCTTTTGTCCGGACTTCAAGCCAATGGCGAATTTTTCGATATATTCATTGGGTTTCTGGCCGTTGTAGACGATGCCGTCGATAAAGTGGGTCTGCGGGTTGCGGTAGCCATCTTCACTGGTGAAGTCTGGGAATTGCCCGGCGGTGGCCAGCTTCTCTTCGATCAGGGATTTGGCGGCGGCCTGGTAGATGTCGGGGCGGTAAACCTTGGCTGCCAGCTCCTTGTACCACTCGTCCGGTTTGTCTTCAGAGATCTGGCCCCAGCGACGCATCTGGGTGAGGTACCAGATGGCATCAGAGTAGTAGGGGTAGGTGGCGTGGTAGCGGAAGAACACATTGAAGTCGGGCACTTCGCGCTTGTCACCTTTTTCGTATTCAAAGGTGCCGGTCATGCTGTTGGCGATCACATCGTAATCCGCACCCACGTAGTTGGACTGTGACAGGATCTTTACGGCTTCCGGGCGATTCGCATTGTTGTTTTCATCCAGCCACATGGCGGCGCGAATCAGGGCGCGGGTAATCCGTACGGTGGTGTTGGGGTATTTTTCGGCAAATTCCTTGGTAATACCGAAGACCTTCTCTGGATTGTCTTTCCAGATCTCATAGTCGGTGACGACGGGCACACCAATGCCTTTGAATACGGCCTGCTGGTTCCAGGGTTCGCCGACACAGTAGCCGTAGATGGTGCCTGCCTCCAGAGTGGCTGGCATTTGTGGCGGCGGGGTTACTGAGAGCAGTGCATCGGCGTCAATCTGGCCAGAGGTGTCGCCTTTGTGTGGCGCGTAGTAACCGGGGTGAATACCACCGGCAGCCAGCCAGTAACGGAGTTCATAGTTATGGGTGGATACCGGGAATACCATGCCCATATTGAAGGGCTTGCCATCCGCCTTGTATTTTTCCACCACGGGTTTGAGCGCATCGGCCTTGATCGGGTGCACCGGGCGACCGTCGTCCATCTTGGGAATGTTCGGCTTCATTTCTTCCCAGATCGCGTTGGAGACGGTGATACCGTTGCCGTTAAGATCCATGGAAAAGGGCGTGATGATGTCCGCCTTGGTGCCGAAACCCATGGTGGCGGCAATCGGCTGGCCTGCCAGCATATGTGCACCGTCGAGACGGCCATCGATGACACCGTCCAGCAGCACTTTCCAGTTCGCCTGTGCCTCGATAGTGACGTACAGGCCTTCCTCCTCGAAAAACCCTTTTTCATAGGCGATGGCAATGGGCGCCATATCGGTGAGTTTGATAAAGCCGAAGGTCAGCTCTTCTTTTTCCGGGTAACCGAGTTCCTCGGCACTGGCGGGCACGACGACCGAGGAAAATCCTACGGCCAGTGCCAGCGAGGCGGCGAGTTTCGTGAAGGGCTTTGTCCATTGCATGGTGATCGTGCTCCTGGTCATTTCTAAGTTCTTTCGTTTTATTCACTCGAAAATCTGGCAAAAAAAAACGCTCACCGGTGCCTGCCCGGAAGGGCAGGATCGGTGAGCGTCTCTACTCAAGGGCATCGCGGTTGGATGCCAGTCTGCTTGTTACTCGGGCGACAAATGGCCCGGTTGGTCAACGGAAATCATGTGGTCTGTTGAGCCGTGGTGATTTCGGCGGGGCGGCTTATCAGTACGCTACCACCGCGCCTTATCGAACTACTCTGGTATTTGTTTAGCAGATTTTGTGCCAAGTCTTTGGGGTTACAGGCGTTGTCGCTTTGTGCCCTATGGCGTTTAACCGGCGACGCGGGCGCTTCTTTTACTGCCGGAGGGCGTAAGCCCTTGTCTTGCTTTGAAATCTTTTTGCCAAGCTGCAAGGGACTGATGTATTGCCGCTAGCAGGAACCCAATGGAGTTTCGGCGCTCACGGATGCCTCTTTGGTCGTCAAACCCTGAATTAATCCGGACCTAAATGGGTGCAAAGGCCGTGCGGTGGAATGAATTTGGTGCACTGCAGGCGCAGAGGGCCTTTGGGATAACACAAGACCTGACGCTCGAGCGGCTGGGCTTGGTATTGATTGGCGCTGGCAATCGCGATGATTGGCAGGCAAAAAAATGCCGGGCCTTGAGGCCCGGCACGAGGACAGGTTTTGCCGCTTCGTATCAGAAGCTGTAGTTCAGGGAGGCGCCGATTAGCCAGGCTTCGAGGTTGGTGGTGCCACCATCGAAGTAGGTGCCAAGTCCAACACCCGGCACCAGAGGCAGGGCCTGGAATTCCTGAATAGGCTCATCGTCACCCCACAGGTATGCGAGGCCACCGTCGATACTCAGCTGATTGTTCACCTTGTAAGTGCCGCCAAAGGTCACCCACTGGCGGTCGGCGTCTGGAATGGACAGGGTACGCCAGGTAACCGGGAGTCCGTCGGGAAGGAAACCTACCGCCTGTGACTCAGCAAGGGCGTCGTTGTTAAAGCCATCGCGTGCAGCGCCATTGTCGTAGGCATAGCCGAAGCGCCAGGTCACTTCATCGCAGGGGTAGTATTCGACACCCAGGCTATAGCGCCAGCCGGTCTTGAAGTTCTCTTCCTTGATCTTCAGCGGGTTGTAGTCCGGCACCGGGTTGCCGTTTACGCGCTGATTGGGGAAAAAGGCTTCGAGGCGTTCGAAGTCGTCCCAGTCGGTCCACATTGCACCGAACGCGACGCCCCACTCATCGTGGAAGCGGTGGTAGATACCCAGCTCGAACATATCGGGCAGGTCCAGGGTAAGGTTGGCGCGCTCGTTGTTGAACGGCAGGCCGGTGGTCGCGGAGCGCAGCAGGTCTGAATCTACATCTGCTTCAATTTCCGGGTCCAGCTCGGACTGGTAAGAAACGCCGATATGGGTACGGCCATCGACGCTGCGCCAGAGTGCTCCGATGCTCCAGCCCACATCCCAGTCGTCACCCTCTGCATCGAGCAGTTTCGCATTGGACGCCGGGCCACCCAGGATTTGCTCCGCGAGCGGATCGAGCACAAAGTTATTGGGTACTTTGCTTTTCAGCGTGGCATCCGCGTACAGGAAATTGACGGAAACGCCCACACTGAACTGGTTGTTCCAGTCGAAAGCCACCGACGGCGCGATGTTGACGGACAGCAGTTCGGTCTGGTCCGCAATATGGGTGACCGGCCAATCGGAATCGAAATCGGTTTCCAGGCCGTAGTCAGTGTTCATCGCCAGACCGAACGACCAGCAGTCGTCCAGCGGCATGGCAAAATAGGCATTGGGTACAAAGGCGCTACTGGCGTAGTCGTCGGCCCTGTCAAATACCGAGGCTTCCAGGTTCGGGCCGGCGGAGGTGAGAGAATAGTAGTCCGTTGTGCCGGCGGCATCGATTTCCGGATTGACGTAGGTAACGCCGACCGAAAACGCCATTTCGTTAAACAGCGCAGAGCCTGCTGGGTTGCGCGCAAGAATAGCTGCGTTGTCGCCGATGGCGTTTTCCGCGGCGAACGCACGACCTAGGCCCGAGGTGCTGGATTCTTGAAGCGCGAAGCCCGCTGCCAGGGCGCCGCTTGAGAAAGTGCCGCCGGTGACGGCGCAGATAGCCGTGGCCAGCGCGGCCTTACGCAAAGATTTGATAGTCATGAGGTCCCACTCAATTGCTGAAAATTATGCCAGCGGGAAAATGACCCTTTACTGGCGAAGAAGCTTTTCCAGAAAGTTTTTGCTTCAAGCAAACAAATTCCCAGTAGCTTGATTCTAGCAGTGCGATTTTTACGCACGTGGAGAATGCGGCGACTTTATAGTGGCCTGTAGCGGAAAAATCTACGGGTTGTCGTAAATTTTTTGGAAGATGTGAGAAATTTTTTCCAATTAATTTTCAGCGCGGACTTCTTTGCCATTAATGGATAATTTTGTCAGGGTGATTTGGTAGCTTTTGCCATTATCTTCTTGCTGCCAAAGTTTTACTAACGCGTAATTCCATTTGGGGGCAAACCAGATATTGGTGACACGTTCTGCGCCAGCCTCGCGCACCCGTTCAACCTTGACGGTTTCGATCATACCCATTGGCGTTTTGATATTTTCTGTGCCGGCGACGCGGAATTCGTACTGGCGAATTTTACGACCGTCGGCCACCTGGTATTTCAGCGGCGTTTTCCCATTGGCGACATCCACCGCCAGTTGTAATTGATAGCTGATCTTGTCCTGCAAATTCGCCGGCGCTTTTTCGATACTGCGTGACTTGTCGTAAACATTGACGACACGGCTTGCGTTGTCTTCGAAACTCAACGCGGTGTGGCGGTCCTTGCCCAGGCCGGATTTCTGGTAGTCGTAATGTTGCGGTATGAGCTGCAGCCCCTGTTGCGCGAAGCGGGAGTACTCTTCAATTTTTGCAAACATCGAGTGGGCCGAAAAATCCAGCCGCCAGCTGGCGGGTGAGCCTGTGAGTTTGCGTTCGGCGGTCACGGCAAAGCCACTGAACTTGGCCTCATAGGTGGCGGAGAAGGGGAGGAGTACCTTGGGCGCGGTTTCGTCGCCTGTTTCAGCCTGGCTGAGGGGGGCAATGGCAAATAGGGTGAGAAGCGACAGTAACAGGGTGTTGCCAATCGCTTTCTTTCGCAGTGCGTTGTGAATCAAGGGTCCACCTCCGGCCTGAAATTCTGATTGTAGATTCAGGCCGAAAGTGTAGTCGGCCTGTCAGTCGAGGCGCTTGCCGCCGCGGGGCAGTAGCTCGCCATCCAGCAGCGCGCGATCGCCGTCCATGTTCAGCCGCCCCTGGGCAAACCAGCGGGCAACCAGCGGATAGATTTTATGTTCCTGCACCTGAACACGCTGTGCAAGGGTTTCCGCGGTATCACCGGCTTCAATGGGAACAGCGGCCTGCAATATGGGCGGGCCGCCATCCAGTTCTTCGGTAACAAAGTGCACGGTGGCACCGTGTTCGTGGTCTCCGGCGTCCAGCGCACGCTGGTGCGTGTGCAGGCCCTGGTACTTGGGCAACAGGGATGGATGAATGTTCAACAGGCGACCGCTGTAGTGGCGCACGAAGTCGGGGGTGAGGATGCGCATGAAGCCGGCAAGAATCACCAGGTCCGGTTGATAGCCGTCGATCAGTTTGGCCATCGCCTGGTCGAAGTGCTCGCGATCGGAGAAATCCCGGTGGCTCAGCACCTCGGTGGCAACGCCGGCATTGTGTGCACGGGTGAGGCCGTAGGCATCCGCTTTGTTGCTGATGACGGCCTCTACCGTGTAGTCGCACGCCTCGCTGGCGGCGTCGTCAAGGAATGCCTGGAGATTGGTGCCGCTACCGGAAATCAGTACCACGACGCGGCACCGCGCCGCAGTGGGCGCGGGTGAGGATTGGGTAGACATCGTTGGATTACAGTCCCGCCAGCTCGACCGCTTCGCCGTCGGCGTCCGTGGCCGCTTCGATGCTGCCGAGGATGAAGGCGTCTTCGCCCAGTTCTTGTAACTTGGCGACCGCTTTGTCGGCATCGGCGGCGGGTACACAGATCACCATGCCAACACCACAGTTGAAGGTGCGGTACATCTCGCGGCCTTCGATATTGCCGGCTTCCTGCAGCCAGCGGAATACGGGCGGCAGAGCCCAGCTCTTGGTGTCGATCACTGCGCGGGCACTCTCGGGGAGTACGCGGGGCAGGTTCTCCAGCAAGCCACCGCCGGTGATATGGCTCAGGGCGTTGACCTGGACCTCCTTCATCAGCGCCAGCAGGTTCTTGACGTAGATGCGGGTGGGCGCCATCAGGGACTCGGCCAGGGTTTTGCCCTCAAGGTCTTTCTGCAGGTCTGCACCGCTGATTTCGAGCACCTTGCGAATCAGGGAGTAGCCATTGGAGTGGGGGCCAGAGGAGCCCAGCGCAATCAGTTTGTCACCGGCTTGCACTTTGGAGCCGTCGATGATCTCGGATTTTTCCACCACACCGACACAGAAGCCGGCCAGGTCGTAGTCGTCACCCTCGTACATACCGGGCATTTCGGCGGTCTCGCCACCCACCAGCGCGGCACCCGCCAGTTCGCAACCGCGGCCGATACCGGCCACCACGTCTGCCGCAATATCCACGTTCAGCTTGCCGGTGGCGTAGTAATCCAGGAAGAACAGCGGCTCGGCACCGGCGACAACCAGGTCATTTACGCACATGGCCACCAGATCGATACCGATGGTGTCGTGGATGCCCAGGTCCATGGCGAGGCGCAGCTTGGTGCCCACACCGTCGGTACCGGACACCAGAACCGGTTCTTTATAACCGGTAGGCAGCTCGCACAGAGCGCCAAAACCGCCCAGGCCGCCCATCACCTCTGGGCGCGCGGTACGCTTGGCCACATGCTTGATACGCTCGACCAACGCGTTGCCTGCGTCGATATCGACACCGGCGTCTTTGTAGCTGAGAGAGGGGCTGGAGGAGTTCGGCTTGGAGTCGCTCATGGTTCAACCTGTAAAGGGCCTGTTTGGAAGGGCGCGTATTCTAGTAGAAATTTACCTGAATGTGCGAACTGAAGGCTGGGAGAAACAGCCGACACTGATACAATAGCCGGTAATTGACCGCCGGGGCCTGTCTTCGGCGTGTAAGCGCACCACCCAGCAGGCCTTGCCCGATTGTGCGAAGGCCATGCCACCGGCGTAAACCGGTTCTGGGGCGTGCATCTGATACGCCTATAAAAGAGGTAAAGGGGACACCGAGCCAATGCCATTGACCATGAACCCCCGGGGGCTACTCTGTTTCGCGCTGTTGCTGGCGGCACTGCTGGCGGTACTGCCTGCGTCGGCGCGGGTAATGCCGGGTCTGTACGAAGTGAACGAAGCGGTACCCAGCCGCGGGACCACGGACCGCGCTGCGGCCACCAGCCGGGGCCTGGAGCGCGTGTTTGTGCGGGTGACCGGCAACCAGGCGGTGGGCAGTGACCCCAAGCTGACACCGGTACTGGAGCAGGCCCAGAAATACGTACAGGGCTACCGCTATGACACCGTCGATAACCAGCTCTATGTGCATCTGACGTTTGACCCCCAGGCGGTGAATGATCTGGTGCACCAGCTGCAATTGCCCCTGTGGCCGAATAACCGCCCGGGTACCCTGGTGTGGATGGCGGTGGATACCCTGCAGGGCGGCCGCGATACCCTGCGCCAGGAAGACTACCCGGAACTGTTCGGTCTGCTCGAAGGGCTGGCCATGGAGCGCGGTTTGCCGCTGGACTTCCCGGTAATGGATCTCAATGACCAGCGCAATATGCCCCTCGGCGCCCTGTGGGCGCAGGACGAGGGCGCGGCAGAGCGCGCCGGCGTGCGCTATCGCCCGGATGCGACCCTGATGGGGCGCCTGTTGCAGAGTTCCGGGCAGCGCTGGCAGGCCAACTGGTTGCTGGTTCACGGGGGCCGCAGCTATGCCTTCGATGCCAGCGGTACCTCGCTGGAAGAAGTGGCCCTGCGCGGTGTGAATGAGGCGGCGAACCGCCTGGCCGAGCGCTATGCGGTGCGCACCGACGACACCGGGGTGACCAGTGCCGTACTGGTGGAGATTTCCGGTGTGCGCAGCTTTGCCGACTACTCCGCGGCCACCCGTTATTTGCAGGGGTTGGCCCAGGTCAGCAGTGCGGATGTGCTGGCGGTCAATGGCGATCGGCTGACACTGGCGCTGACCACGAGCACCCAGCTGGAATCCCTGCGGGACGTGCTTGCCCTGAACCGCAACTTGCAGCTGGCAAAAGACGATGGGCTGGTGGATTTGACCGGCTATCGTGCGCCGCTGGGCAGTGCCCAGAATCCCCTGCGCTACAGCTGGCAGTAATACCCCGTGGCCGATAGCAGTCAACCTGGTGGTGTCCCGCAGCAGCTCTCGCTGGGGGTGTCCCTGCGCGATGACGCCACCTTTGCCAATTTTTTCCAGTCGCCCGACGATGGTAACCGCCAGGTGGTGGGCCTGCTGCGAGGTTTCGCCAGTGGCGAAAGTCCCGAGCAGGCCGTGTACCTGTGGGGGGAACCGGGCAGCGGGGTGACGCACCTGCTGCAAGCGGTTTGCCAGGTCGCTGAGGGGGCCGGGCGCAGCTTTCAGTACCTGCCGCTGGCGGAGCTGATCGAGACCGAGCCGGAAGTGATCGTCGATGGGCTGGAGTTTCTCGATCTGGTGTGTATTGACGACCTGCAGCTGATTGAAGGGCGGGCAAACTGGCAGACCGCCCTGTTTCATCTTTACAACCGGCTGCGCGACGGCGGTCGCCAGCTGATTCTGGGGGCGCGCAAGTCTCCGCGCGGCCTCGCGCTGGATCTTGCCGACCTGCACTCGCGTCTGCAGTGGGGGCTTACCTTCCAGTTACATCCGTTGAGTGATACCGACAAACTGGCCGCGCTGCGCCAGCGCAGCCGCCTGCGGGGCTTCGACTTACCGGAAGATGTGGCCCAGTACATACTGCATCGGGCACCGCGGGACACCCGCGCGCTTTTCGCCTGCCTGGAGCAGCTGGACCGGGCGTCTCTTCAGGCCCAGCGCAAAATTACAATTCCCTTCGTTAAACAGGTTCTGAATATCTGAACCTGCCTCCGGAAAAAGGCCGCGGCAATTGCCCGGCCTTTTCTTCATTTGCTTCTACACTGTAGTCATTAATGTGTATTTTCCCGCCGGCTTTGGTGCCGGTGTTGCGGATAACGCTTTCGATAACGTTGGTAAATAGTGGAGGAATGCATGTTCCGGATTGCCCGAAAAATGGTAGTAGGCTGCGGTTTCGCCGCGGTGATCGCGGGTCTGGCAATGTCAGCCAGCGCGGAAACCGTGGTCAGTGTGTTGAAAGTCGACAGCAAGGGGGTGGGTACCATGCTGGGCACGGTGACCATCTCCGAAACCCCCTACGGACTGGTGTTTACCCCCAACCTGAAAGGGCTGCCCCAGGGGCTGCACGGGTTCCATTTGCACCAGAACGGCAGCTGTGAGCCCGGGGAAAAAGACGGCAAGATGGTGCCGGCGCTGTCGGCAGGTGGTCATTACGACCCGAAAGAAACCGGCAAACACGGGTTGCCCTGGGGGGATGGCCATTTGGGCGACCTGCCGTCTCTGTATGTGGACAGCGATGGCCGGGCCACGTCGCCGGTATTGGCGCCCCGCGTGAAAGTCGCCGACCTCAAGGGGCGCGCGTTAATGATCCATGCCGGTGGCGATAACTTTTCGGATCACCCCAAGCCTCTGGGTGGGGGTGGCTCGCGTATCGCCTGCGGCGTGATTCAATAGGCGGGCTCGCCCTCTGCGAGTTCGGCCCCGTAGCCCCGGGTACACTGGCTGCTAGCGGCGGTGCCATCCAGTGGCTGGAACAGGCCATCAAAGCAGCGCGGTAGCGGCCAGACGGGTTTGCGAATATTCAGGCCCTGCTGAGGGGTGCAGGGCGTGTTGTCTCCGGGCACACACCAGTTTGCGGGCTCCACCTGCGGCGCCCGGTTGCGTGCGTGACGGAATTCAGACACCGCGTGATAGACCAGTCGACGCGCGCGGTTGAGGCTGCCCAGGGGCTTCCAGGCGCCGACGCCGCGCCAGGGATTCATTGACAGGTTTTCGCAGAATTGCTGCTGCGCCTCCCCGGTAAACGTCTGCGGCGGAATATGAAGTCGCGCGATGGGTATGAAGGGCGCTTTTTCTTCCTCCCAGATTACCGTGGCGTCATCCAGTGGCATCTCGTCGGCAGAGGCGTTGTCTGGCCGAGGCTGCACCATAAATTCGAAGCAGGCAGAGCCCGATTGTAGGGTGTCGGCCATTTGCCGGGTTAAGAAGTCGTCCGCAGTGGTGTCGACGGTGGGCCGGTAGTGGGCACCGGGGCAGGGCCGGCTGGAAAATTTAACCGTTGTGTCCCCCAGCTGATAGGGCAGCATGGAGAAGTACTGCTCCGCGAGCGGTGTGTCGATTTTTGACGATACCGTCTGATAGGCCCGGATCGTTTCTTTCAGGTGCAGCCGCGGTGGCCACAGGCTGAAAAACCAGCCTTTCCGGTCCAGCCTGGCCAGATGTTGCATGTTCTCGGCGTAGTCAAAAATATTGCGATTAAAAAAGGCCGGCATATTGGTCATGATGAAGTCCTGGTTTGCCTCGCCGGTCTCATCACCGCTGCCCAGCTCCGGGGCAATTGCAGGGCCCTCGGCACCCATCACCTTCACCGCCATCCCCCGCGCATCCCCTTTGCCATCTGGCTGTACCAGCATGTCCCCGTTGGAAAAACGTACCCATGCCTGGTAGGTGTGCCCGGGGCTGGCAAATACACTCTGCTGAAACTGTGCGGGGATATCACCGTTCACCTCAAATTCCGCACGTACACAGCCCGTGGCCTTGGCATGGGCATCCCGACGGTAGAGATTGCCGTGGGCGGGACTGTTGTGCTGGTGGGCGATGCGGGAAATTTCACGGGCGGACGTGATGGCGGAGACAATCGCCGCCTGCTCGGCCGCGGAGATCTGCATGTCCAGTTGCGCGATGCTCGCTTCCACCGATTCGGCGACACCGGTTTCTGCGGTGCCCGCAGACGGGTGCAGGGCCGTCGCTAACATGCAGGCGGTGAGCAGGAATCCTCTTGGGTGCTGATTCACAAAGCGGCCTCCTCTGTTGTAGATACGGAGGCGGTTGCGTGGCGAAATGCATTACAGGCTTGCTCGCCGATGGCACTCGCTGGCGGCGCGGGGTATTGCGCCCAGTTCTGTGGGTCACCGCCCAGCGCTGCGCTGAAGTCCGGGTTCCCCATGACCTTCAGATATTCGAGCAGCGCCATACGCTCGCCTTCGCGCAGCCGTCGTCCAATCCGCCCGGCCACATCGGCATCGGTGAACAGGTGCCCGGCATTGCTGTTGCCGGTTTGTGTGGTATCGAAGGTGAAGGTTCCCGGGCGATTGTCGGTGACATAGCCCAGCTTTTGCGGATTGTATTCGCGGTGACCAACCGCGAAGCGCTCCGGGCGCGCTTCCAGCGGTGAGAGCAGGTCGTGGATGGTGGGTACAGAGCCATTGTGCAGGAAGGGCGGTGTGGCCCAGACCCCGTGTAAGGGTCGTGCTTTGTAGGCGGTCTTGTTGGCGATACGGAATGGCACATTCAGGCCGTCATAATCGGCAACGCCATTGTTGTCACTGGACACGCCGCTGTTTTCGTACAGCACGGGCACCAGCTTGTTCAGTAATAATTGCAGTCCGTCGCCGGCGTTGACCTGTCGATTGCGCGCATCGTCCGGGTCGTGCGGGTTCTTGGCCACCAGTGGGCCCGGGTCATAGGTGTGGTTGACGTAGTTCTCGGCGGCTGTGGGGTCGGTGCCGATGACCTGCACATCAATCCACGGAATGGCCCACAGGGATTCCCGCCAGTCTTCGCGCACCGGGCGATTGGTGGCGTCGTAGGAAATCTGCCCGGACATATCCCACTGCCAGTTGACGCTGCGCTGGTTGCCCGGGTTATCCCCGGGGCCGGCGGCCAGTTGCCAAGCATAGGGTTTGGACGGGTGAGGGCCGTGGCAGTGGGCGCATTGATCGGCGAACAGGTCCTTGCCGCGGCGCGCCTTTGCGATATCGATATTGCCCAGTACTTCCTCTGGCCATTTTGGTGGACGCAGCTTGCGCAAGGTGGTTTCAATACACTGCATACCCTGCACATTGATGGTGGACTGGCCGAATTCTTCCTCCGGCAGCAGTGCACCAGCCTCGTCGACCAGCTTTACCGGAGCCATCACGCCCAGGCTCTCTCCCACGTTGCGGGCCATGGCCTGATTGGTAAACCCGGTGTACTGCACCCAGTCGAAGCGCCAGATATCCCACAGAAACGGGTAGCTCACCGGTGCATCGGCTGTCTTGTAATTCTCTTCGATGCCGAGGTTGTAGCCAAACACCACATTGCCGATTCGCCCAACGGCGTCGGTACGCCCCCGGCCCTCGGTGGTGGGGAAGTTTTTGGGATTTCCGGGGCCCGCCGCGAAGGTAAAGAAGCGCTCCCGGAATGCCGCGAATTCCTGCTTTAACTGGTCCCGCTTGGCCGGGTCCTCACCGGCGATGGCATCCGCAAACCGGTTCCACTTCAGCGGATTAAAGCGCATCTCCAGCGCGGTTGCGCCAATGGAGTGCGTGAACTCCCCGGGCGCGCCCGTGGACATGCCGTGAATCGCCTGGCCGCCGTCTACCCGCAGGGCGATACCGTTGTAGTGCAGCTCGCCGGTATGGCAGAGCGCACAGCCCAGGTCAAGACGCACGGAGTCGTCCGTGGGATTTACATGGCGGCCCATGCCAACCGGGTGCACGCCGGTATTCTGTGCCGAGTCATCCCCGGACTCGACAATAAATCCCCAGCCGCGCAGGTTCTCCGGGCTGGCCAGTTTTTCCCGGGAAAATGGCAGTTCCAGGGCCTTCAGCCATTCATAGTGCAAGCCCTGTAATTCGGTGCCCTGGGGTGTGTTGTAAAACAGCTGGCGATCTTCCTCCGACCACCCCTGGTCCAGGTAGCGCACCTCGCGGACGTGTTCCTTAACGAGGTTGGGTTCGAGGAATTTTTGGGCGAGGGTGCAGCCAGTGAGAGCCAGGCCACTTGAAAAAGCCAGCCACAGCGCCAGCTTGCCAGTGCGAAAATCCATTTGCGTCCAGTTCCGGAAAATTGATTATTGTTCTTGCCGATATGTACAACACGGCCGAAGACGCATTGTAAATGGGGAATGGGGAAAAGAAAAAGCCGGGGCATTGCTGCCCCGGCTTGTGCGCTCTTGGAAGGAGCTGCCTATTTATGGTGCATATCGATCGGCTACAGATCGAAGCCAAAGCCGATACCACCGCCGGCCTCACTGCCACTGAAGGCACCACCAAAGCTAATCCGGCCGCTCTCTCCCAGTGGACGACCGTAGCCAATCGACACGGCGCTTTCGCCATTCAACCAACCGGCCCCTACAGAGATTCGCCCGCGACATTCATTCCAGTCCCGCCAGTTCTTACAGCTGGAGCCACCGGCGTTGATTGCGGTTTGCTGCATGGCGATACCCATGGCACCGATGCGGTCCACGCGGGTGTTGGTCTGGTTCAGACGCTGGTCGAAGTCATCCATGCGACTGTTGAATTGCTGCAAACCCCGGAAATTGAATCCAGCGATTTCAGCGACGCGCTGGTCGGTATAGCGATTAGCCTGTTGCAGTGTTTGCGCAGAGCTCCGGTCGGTATAGGCGTTAGACTTGCGCAATGTCTGCTGGTTGCCATCGGTGATTTTCTGCATCAGCTGGTTGCTGGAGCTAGTCACCTGCTGGTCGGTGTAGGTGTTGGCCTGCTGCAGAGTCTGCTGGTCACCATCGGTGATTTTCTGCATCAGCTGATTGCTGGAGTCGGTCACCTGCTGGTCGGTGTAGGTGTTGGCCTGCTGCAGAGTCTGTTGGTCACCGTCGGTGATTTTCTGCATCAGCTGATTGCTGGAGTCAGTCACCTGCTGGTCGGTGTAGGTGTTGGCCTTCTGCAGGGTCTGCTGGTCACCGTCGGTGATTTTCTGCATCAGCTGATTGCTGGAGTCGGTCACCTGCTGGTCGGTGTAGGTGTTGGCCTGCTGCAGAGTCTGCTGGTCACCGTCGGTGATTTTTTGCATCAGCTGATTGCTGGAGTCGGTCACCTGCTGGTCGGTGTAGGTGTTGGCCTGCTGCAGTGTCTGCTGGTCGCCATCGGTGATTTTTTGCATCAGCTGGTTGCTGGAATCGGTCACCTGCTGGTCGGTATAGCTGTTGGCATCGATAAGTGTCTGCGCATCACCATCGGTGATTTTCTGCATCAGGCTGTTGTTGAGTGTCGTGATT
Organism: Microbulbifer salipaludis; assembly: GCF_017303155.1. NCBI lineage: Bacteria > Pseudomonadati > Pseudomonadota > Gammaproteobacteria > Cellvibrionales > Microbulbiferaceae > Microbulbifer > Microbulbifer salipaludis. The sequence goes on along the minus strand of NZ_JAEKJR010000002.1, from coordinate 2,138,418 downwards.
TCCCCATTGGTGTAATTGTTGGCATCGATCAGCGTCTGCGCATCACCATCGGTGATTTTTTGCATCAAGTCCTGGTTTTGTTGATCCAGTTGATCGACATTCACTGCGTCGGTGCCGTCGGTGCCGGGGGCAACGTTGACGATGCGTCTCTCGTTACCAACCGTGCCTACCGAAACTGTATTTGCCTGATCCGCCACAGAGCCTTTACCCAGTGCCACCGAATTTGTGGCCTCGGCCCGTGATGTGCTGCCCAGAGCGGTTGCGCTGCCGGCAGTGGCCTGCGCACCTTGACCGGAGGCGACGGAGGACGCGCCGCTGGCGTTTGCGCCAACGCCGAAGGCGCTCGCGCCCTCGCCCGTCGCTTGTGTTCCTTGGCCAACGGCGGTGGCGTTTATCTGGCTCGCCGTCGCGGCACTACCGACCGCCGTTGTGTTGGTGCCTGAGGCGTTGGCGCTATGACCAAAAGCGCTGGCGTTCAGCCCCGCGCTGGCGTTGGCACCGGTGGCGGTTCCGTTGTTTTGCGCTGCACTGCTGCCAGAACCCAGTGCGGTCGCGTCGGCACCGCCGGCGCTGGCTTGAGAGCCAAGAGAGGTCGCTTGGGCGCCCGTGGCATTAGACCCCTGGCCCACGGCGGTGCTGCTGTTCCCCACGGCAAAGGTATTGGCGCCCACTGCAGTACTCTGCTCGCCAAGGGCGTTTGACGAGGCACCCACCGCGGTGCCACTGGCTGCTGTCGAGGTGGCAAGGTTACCAAGGGCGGTTGTATCGGTTTCTTCCGCCTTGGCTTCCTGGCCCACGGCGGTCGCGCGTGCAGCCTGGGCGGCGGAGTTCTGTCCCACGGCGAGGGAGGATTCACCGCTGGCGTTGGCGGTTTCACCCAGGGCCGTGGCGTTGTTGGCCGTAGCCTGTGCGTTTTGGCCCAGTGCGGTGCTTTCAGAGCCAGAGGCAATGGCATTGGCACCCACGGCGGTGGCGGATAGTTGTGAGGCGGAGGAGCCAAGGCCCAGAGCGGTGCTGTTGGTGCCGGAGGCCTGCGCATTTTGCCCGAAGGCGCTGGCACCTTCGGCCTGGGCTCGTGACGCGGCGCCCACTGCGGTACTGTTTTCACCAGAGGCGGCGGATTGGGCACCTAGTGACGTGGCAGAAGCCGCGCTGGCATTTGCCTCCTGGCCGAGGGCGACACCATTAGTGGCGCCCGCAGCGACCACAGAGTCCTGGCCAATGGCGGTGCCATTTTCTGCCTGAGACGAAGCGCCTGCGCCAACAGCTGTACTGTTTTGCGTTGTGGCAGAGCTCCCTTCACCGAGGGCGGTGGAGGCGGCCCCCGTAGCGCTGCTGGCGGCGCCTACCGCGGTAGCTGCATCGGCATTGGTGAAACTGTTCGTGCCGATGGCGGTGCTGCCGACCCCCGAGGCAAAGGCCTCGGCGCCGAAAGCACTGGTGTTGTCGTCGGTCGCTTGCGAGCTGTTGCCTACTGCGGTGGCGGCAGTACCGGTGGCGCTCGCGCCCGTGCCCAGAGCAGAGGACGAAGCGCCAGAGGCAGTGGAACCTCTGCCCACCGAAGTTGAGCTGTCGCCGCTGGCCGTGGCAGAGTTGCCGACGGCTACCGACGCGTTACCACTGGCCTCGGCGTTGGTACCGCAGGCAACAGAAGCACCACCGGTGGCAGTGGCGCCATCGCCTGTATTATTTGCCGGGCCAGCCTCTTCACAGACAAATTGCGCGTTGGCGCCATTGGCCATCGTGAGGTAGCACAGGGTGGTCGCTACTAGTTTGGCGATGGCGTTGGCGAGGTGCTTGCGAGGAAACTGTGGTTGGTTGGTGTGGGGCATAACTTCTTCCCTGATGTGGCGCGTTGGGCGGCTTTTGAGCATCCATTGCTCTAATTGGTCATGTTTTAGTCAAGCAGGGGTTTGGTTCTCCCGCAACCGGGCTGGCGGGTGGAGTCGTGCCAATGGCGTGGATGTATTTGGGCAAGGCGCTTCGAGTGCGCAAAGGAGGACGGTCTAGGGGGCGAGCGGTAGAAGGACGGTGCGGAAAGGCGCCCGCCAATTCGTGTGAATGGCGGGCGCCGAGGTTACCCGGCTGCGGGGTAGACAAGTTTACTGCGCGGCGGCTGCGTCTTGCTTACTAGCAACCCACTCGCCAACCAGTTCCTCCAGCACATCCAGAGGCACGGCACCATTGGCCAGTACTACATCGTGGAATTCGCGGATATCGAACTTGTCGCCCAGTTGTTGCTTGGCGTTTTCGCGCAGTTCGACAATTTTCATCATGCCGATTTTGTACGCGGTGGCCTGGCCGGGCATCACGATGTAGCGCTCGATGGCTTTGACCACATCCCCCTGGGGGTTGGGGCTGTTTTCTGCCAGCCAGTCGATGGTTTCCTCGCGGGTCCATTTCTTGCTGTGCAGGCCGGTGTCGACCACCAGGCGGCAGGCGCGCCACAGTTCCATCGCCAGGCGGCCGAAGTCGGAGTAGGGGTCTTCGTACAGGCCGATTTCCTTGGGCACCAGCTCGGAATACAGGCCCCAGCCTTCGGTGTAAGCGGTATAGCCGCCGAACTTGCGGAAGCTGGGTACGTTTTCCAGTTCCTGCATGATGGACAGCTGCATGTGGTGGCCGGGCACACCTTCGTGGTAGGCGAGCGCTTCCATCTGGTACACGGGCATGCTGCTCATCTTGTACAGGTTGGCGTAGTAAATACCCGGGCGGGATCCATCCGGCGCAGGGCGCTGGTAAAAGGCCTTGCCGGCGGATTTTTCACGGAAGGGTTCCACCGCTTTGACGATCAGATCCGCCTTGGGCTTGGTGATAAACAGCTCGTCCAGACGCTGCTTCATATTATCAATCATCGCCGTGGCTTCTTTGAGGTAGCGCTGTTTGCCTTCCTCGGTTTCCGGGTAGTAGAACTGCTCGTCGGTGCGCATGAATTCGAAGAATTCCTGCAGGGTGCCATCAAACTTCACCGTCTTCATGATCTCGCGCATTTCGTTGTGAATGCGCTTCACCTCATCCAACCCTTTCTGGTGGATTTCGTCGGCGCTCATGTCGGTGGTGGTGTAGACATTCAGGCGGTGCTGATAGAACTTGTCACCGTCGGGCAGTTTCCAGGCGCCGTCGTCGGTGGTGGCTACTTTCTCCAGCTCCGTCAGGTAACCATTGAGCTTTTCATAGGCCGGCTTGACGCTGTCCAGCAGCGCCGATTTGGCTTGTTCGATCAGTGCGGATTTTTCTTCGGCAGCAATTTCCAGCTTCTCGACCTTGCCCTTGAAGTCGGCAAACAGGGTGCTGTCTTTGCCGTCGTCAAACGGCGCGCCGGTAATCAGGTTGTTGCCATCGCTGATCACGTAGGGGAATACAAACTTCGGCACGATGACGCCTTTGTCGGCGCGCTCTTTCAGGTTGGCAATCAGTTGCTCAAAGTGCGTTGGCAGGGCATTCAGGCGGGAGATGTAGGCTTCCGCATCGGAAACGTTGTCGATGCGGTGCTGGTTGATCAGCAGGGAGGCCGCACTGGTGTGCACCGCGTACATCTGATTGACCGGGTAAGTGTGCAGTCGCCACTTCCAGCCTTCGATATCCTGTTCCAGGTTGCGAATAGCGAGCTCCAGGGAGAGGCGGGTCGCGTCGTCGAGCTGCTTGGGATCAATTTTTTTCAGGTCCGCCAGCTGGCTCTTTTTAATCTCGTGGGTTTCTTCTTCAAAAGCGGGGGAAATGTCGTCCCACTTGTCGTAACCGTCCTTCATACCCAGGAAGGTCTTGAACTCCGGGCTGCGATTGAGGTGGGTCTGGAACTGTTCTTCGAAAAGCTGGTTGGTTTTTTCGATGACTTCTGGGTTGCCGCCGGCGGTTGCATCAGAGGTGTCGGCATTGTTGCCCTTTGCCTGATCGGCGACCTGGGCAGAGTCCGCAGCCGAAGACTCCGGCGTTTTCGTTTGTTCGCGGTCACAACCAGTGATGGCCAGCGCGCTTATGGCGGCTGCCAGCAGAGTCAGCTTGAGTTTCATGGTGTTATCTCAACGTCAGTGAATAAAGGGTTTGAGGGTTCAGTGTTGTAACCATAAGCGGCGTTGGTTGCAAATTTCATGAGCCGTCGGTCACTTCTTGTACGCATTTGTACGCAAAGGGTGGGGAGGTGGTTTTGCGTGCGCATAAAAAAGCGGGCCTCAGGGGCCCGCTTTCGGTATCACCGGAGAGTATCCGGGATCAGGCGAAGTTCTGGTTCGCGAAGTCCCAGTTTACCAGTGCCCAGAACGCTTCCATGTACTTCGGACGCGCATTGCGGTAGTCAATATAGTAGGCGTGTTCCCATACGTCGCAAGTCAGCAGGGGAGTCACGCTGCCGTCGGTCAGCGGGGTTTCGGCGTTGGAGGTGTTCACGATGGCAACAGAGCCGTCGGACTTCTTCACCAGCCAGGTCCAGCCGGAGCCGAAGTTGTTCACGGCGCTTGCGGTGAACTCTTCTTTGAACTTGTCGAAGGAACCGAAGGCTGCGTTGATGGCTTCCGCCACTGCGCCAGTAGCAGCACCGCCGCCGTTGGGGCTCAGGCTGTTCCAGTAGAAGGTGTGGTTCCAGATCTGCGCGGCGTTGTTGAATACGCCACCAGAGGAAGATTTGATGACGTCTTCCAAAGACTTGTCGGCGTCCGGGGTGCCGTCCAGCAGACCGTTGAGCTTGTCCACGTAGGTTTTGTGGTGTTTGCCGTAGTGGAATTCCAGGGTCTCCTGAGAGATGTGCGGCTGCAGCGCGTCCATAGCATAGGGAAGTTCGGGGAGAACGTGTGCCATGTAATATTCCTTCCTTTGTCCGGGACCTGTACCGACCCAAGTACGGTAGTAGGTCTGTTATTGGTGGCAGGCATTCTACACCCGCTTGGTGTCATTATTAAGCCGTTGGAATGCGCGGAAACGCCCCCATAGAGGCAAAAGGTGCTGTGATTTGCGGTTAATTTCGAGAATGATTATCAATAACTGAATGTTCCCGGAGTTCCGTTGTCCTATTCTGATAACAGTAACCGGTTACTTTTTCGTCAATTTTTGGTATAACTGCCGCCTATTTCTACCGATTGCCGGCCCGAACTGGCCGCATCCCAACGCAGGACGACATCATGCAACGCAGAGAGCCCACATTCGATGGCAGCAGCGCATCTTCTATGGACCCTCAGATCGCCAATAGCCCGGCGGCTGGCCGGCCACGTCATGCCCCGCCGCCCCCTCCGGCTGCCGAGTCATCCTCCAGTGGTGGCTCTTCTTTCCTCGCGATTGTGGCGCTTCTGCTGGGCCTCGCGGGTGTGGGCGGCGCCGGCTTCCTGTACACCCAGTGGCAGGACACGCGTGCACAGCTAGTGGATGCGGAAGCGCGTATCGTGCAGCTGGAGAAGCGCTTCGAGATGTCTGGTGAAGAATCCGCGGCCTCGGTTGAAGTGCTGAATGCCAAGGTGAAAGAGAATGCCTCTGAGATCCGCAAGCTGTGGGGCGTTTCCTACGATACCAACCGCAAGAGCATTGCCGCCAACAAGGCGACCGCAGACGCGGCCAAAAAAGACGTGGCGGCGCTTTCCAGCAAGATCAGGAGCTTCGAAAGCAGCCTGAAAAAAGTGGCCGCGCTTGAGAGTGATATCGCCAAGCTGAAAGAGTCCACGGTGAGCGCCTCTCGTGAAACCAAAGACAAGGTAGCGAGCCTGGAGCGCCAGCTGTCGTCCGTGCGCGCAGACCTGACTGCCCGTGTGGGTGCCAATGAGGAAGCGGTCCAGTCTATCGATAGCTACCGTCGCACCGTGAACAAGGATCTGGTACAGCTGCGCGACGCGATTCGCAGCCTGCAGTCAAGCTCGACTACGGCATCTACCCCCTAATACGGGGTAGGATGCTCGAGCAGGGTTTCGGGGCTACTTGGCCCCGGAACCTGTTCAAGCGCAAAACAAATTTCGCCAATAATTCTCATTTTCATCTGCGCTGCCTGTGCAGATCGATTCTTTTACATCCCTTCACACGCTCCATAACCCCAGTCCAACACTGTCGGCCAATTCGTGTAAAATCGCCGCCTTCGAGACGAGAGACAACCGGAGCCGGCAATGACGATTATCCGCCAGGACGACCTGATCGACAGCGTGGCCGACGCGCTGCAGTTCATTTCCTACTATCACCCGCAAGATTTTATCCAGGCCCTCAACAAGGCGTACGAGAAGGAAGCCAACCCGGCGGCGAAAGACGCCATGGCCCAGATCCTGATCAACTCCCGCATGTGTGCCCAGGGCCACCGCCCCATTTGCCAGGACACCGGCATCGTGACCGTCAAGCTCAAGGTGGGCATGAATGTGCAGTGGGATGCGGAAATGAGCGTGACCGACATGGTCAACGAAGGTGTACGTCGCGCCTACAACAACCCGGACAACGTGCTGCGTGCCTCTATCCTGGAAGACCCGGATGGCGCCCGCAAGAACACCGGCGACAACACCCCGGCGGTCATCCATTACGAAATCGTACCCGGCGACAACGTCGACGTGTATGTGGCAGCAAAAGGCGGCGGCAGTGAAGCCAAAAGCAAGTTTGCCATGCTGAACCCATCCGATTCGGTGGTGGACTGGGTACTGGACATGGTGCCGAAGATGGGCGCTGGCTGGTGCCCACCGGGTATGCTCGGCATCGGCGTTGGCGGTACTGCCGAGAAGGCCATGTTGCTGGCGAAGGAGTCCCTGCTGGACCCGATCGATATCCAGGAGCTGCAGGAGCGCGGTGCGTCCAACCGTGCCGAAGAGTTGCGTCTGGAACTGTTCGACAAGGTCAACAAGCTGGGCATCGGCGCCCAGGGCCTGGGCGGTCTCACCACCGTGCTGGATGTGAAAGTCAAAGACTTCCCCACCCACGCCGCCAACAAGGCGGTGGCGATCATCCCCAACTGCGCGGCCACCCGCCACACCCACTTCACCCTCGACGGTTCCGGCGCTGCGCGCCAGACTCCACCGAAGCTGGAAGACTGGCCGGAAATCACTCGCGAAGCGGGCGGCAACACCCGTCGTGTAAATCTGGACGAAGTGACCGCAGAAGACGTGCTGAGCTGGCAGCCCGGAGACACCCTGCTGCTGAACGGTAAGATGCTCACCGGCCGCGATGCCGCGCACAAGAAGATGGTGGATATCTTGGCCAGTGGCGAGAAACTGCCGGTAGATCTGACTGGCCGCTTCATCTATTACGTGGGCCCGGTGGATCCGGTGCGTGAAGAAGTGGTCGGCCCTGCAGGTCCCACCACCGCAACCCGTATGGACAAGTTCACCCGCACCATGCTGGAAGAAACCGGCCTGCTGGGCATGATCGGTAAAGCCGAGCGCGGCCCCGCCGCCATTGAAGCGATCCGTGACAATAAAGCCGTGTACCTGATGGCCGTTGGTGGTGCTGCGTATTTGGTGGCCCAGGCCATCAAGGATGCCAAGGTCATCGCCTTCCCGGAGCTGGGTATGGAAGCCATCTACGAATTTGAGGTGGAAGACATGCCGGTCACCGTCGCCGTGGACAGCAACGGCGAATCGGTGCATAACACCGGCCCGGTAATCTGGAAGCACAAGATCGAAGAGGGTGCGGTGTAAGACCGAGTTCTCTTTACGGATACAAAAAAGGCCAGCCTCAATTTTGAGCCTGGCCTTTTTTGTATCCGTCGGAAGAGAGACAAAGTTGCTCTCACTTTATCGAATTGAGCATATTACATAAAAAAGTCCGCTGTTCAGCAGCCAATGGCTTGTGTGCACGGAGCAGGATAAGCTAAGTTACTGATTTCCAAAGGCTTCGGAAGAACAATGGAGCCATTTAAAAAAGAAGAACAAAAGCTATAGGCTTCTTTTTTTTGAGGTTGAGGTAAATTTTTCGGCTTAAGCTTTTGATTTATATAGATATTCTGCGCTGTGTGGATAATAGTGTCGGTGAACAAAAGCCAAATGAACACAAGCCTTTGGCGTATGAATAAAACTGTTATACCTGAAAAGTAAAAATACAAATGAAAAAAATCACACCGATCATTTTCAGTCTCGTGGTATCGATCAATACTTCTTGTGGAAGCCTCTATACGGAAGATGAGATAGTCAAAGAAAGTAAAAAATTTGAATATCACCACAATGACGGTGGAAATTTTGATTCTAGCTGCATAGATCGTAAAGCTGAAGATTTTTCAAAGTTCTTTATGGTGAAGAAATTAGGGAATGGATACCACTTTTCAACTGAAATGATCGGAGTTACTTTAGAAATGCACGAAAATAGCGTAAGTGTAGAAAGCACAGAAGTATATGATCCAAGTGTTAAAACAGTGGGTGTTCTTGCTCTAGTGTTTGATCGTTTAGTCGTTGAATGCATCGCGCCGAGGCAGGTATAACAATGCCAGGCAGTATGCTACGGGCCTTCGGCCCTCCGCGGGACAGCTTACCTTATGCACATTTTGCGCAGGTCGCTTCGCTCCCATTTTTGCGCAAAACGCGCATAAAGTAAGCTGCCCCTGCTGGCGGCGTTATGGACTGCAATCAATCAAAGCAAGAGAAGAGGAAAGGGATATGAAATCGGAACTGCTTAGGAACTTCGGGAACGTAATTCTTGGGGTAGGAATTTCTCTGGGTTGCGTTAGTGGGGCATATTCAGAAACTAATGAATTCCAATACCAGTATTCCCCTGCAAACGAAGAGCTCTATAACAAGATTGTAGATTTGGATAAAAAGCACTTTTCTGAATACAACTCATGCGGCGAAAACGTAGATTTAATCTCTGAATTTTACGCAGAAGATATAGAGTTCTATCATGATCAGGGCGGCTTAATTGACTCTAAGAAGCAAGTGATTGATGGGATTAAAAACAATATCTGTGGGAAAGTCGAAAGAGTGTTGGTCCCGGGCAGCATAGAAGTCTATGAGATCAAGAATTTCGGTGCCATTCAGATGGGCCTCCACAGCTTTCGCTTAAAAAGTGATCCAACAAAGATAACTAATCCGGCTAGATTTATCTTGATTTGGAAGAAAAGTCAGGAGCAGTGGGAAATATCCAGAGTAGTGAGCCTGCATTGAGGTCGGCAGCCATAACAAATGAATGAAGGGCGACGCCTAAACCTTTGCTTCACTTTTGTGTTGCTCGCAGGCTCGCAAATTAACACAAAAGTGGCGCGCCGGTGCGTCGCGCCTTATCCAGGCGTTAGCTTTCTCGAGGATTTATGGAAGAAATATTAAATTGGGCACGGCCTTTGATCAGTGGTCTTATTGGTGGCTTAGCCGTTTATTTTCTTGTCAGATACACAAAATATTCTGCGGAGGTAGAGGGTGGAGTAAGAACTGTAGCGTACTCAAAACCTTTCAAAATATTCTCGGCTGCATTAATTCCATTTGCTGTATTTATCCTTTACGCGATGAGTCAATCTTATGAGGGGCAGGAGTTGGCTGCAGGGCTTGTTGGAGGTGGATTTTTAGCTGCCGCAATTTTTTTCCCGTATCAAGCGTTTTTGGTTTCGTTTAAGTACGATGATGAATACATTTACTACCGAAGTCCGATTTGCGGTAATCGAACTGTGCAATGGGGCAATCTTTCCAAAGTTGGATATTCGTGGTTAATGCAGGCTGATTATATCGTCGTTGAGGGTATAGGCAGAATCTGGTGCTCAAATATGCTTAATGGGTACGCGGAGCTAATGGAATTTGTGAGCGCCAAAAAAAGCTAACAAGTTGCTGCACGCTGACACATACCGCTAGGCTCGTTTTTGTGTCTGTCGCTGCGCTCCATTTTACACAAAAACGCTCTCCGCAGTATGTGCAGGTGAGCAAGGCGTTATGTGAGTAAATAATGAAATCCTATCGAAAAGACTTTTTAGAGTTGGCTTGTAATTATCCGATCAAGATTACCCTGCTAATGTTTGCGTTTACCTCCGGCATGAACTTCTTTGTATTCTACGCACTTTCAGCCTTTAGCCGGCACTCGCCATCGCCAGAGTTCTTGGTCAAAGTTATATTTATCAATATCATATTTTCAATAATATGGATTTTCGGCGTGAAGAGTACACGAGCCAGCAGCCAATAGTGGTTCTCGGCTCGGTGATGCCACATAACAATCGCAAGCAGTTTGTTCGGAACCTAACCCGCTCTTGCACTTAATTGATCTTGAATGTTTAGCAATAGCGGGCGAGGTTTCGTTTCGGATTATTGGGATCTGCTAAATTGTAAAATCTACTGGTTTATCTCCGCCAGCATAAGTTCCCGAATAACCGGCACCGGGGAGTTTCCAAAGCTAAGAAATTTCTCGTGGAACTGCTTCAGAACAAAGTCGTCCCCCCGAATTTTCTTGATCTCATCTCGCAGGGACATGATGTCCATGTAACCCGCAAAGTAGCTGGTTAACTGTACTTGGCTGAGGGTGGCGCGGCGCCACTTTCCTTGGGCTTCGGTTTTCTGCTGGAAGGCCTGTTTCATCATCATGTCCATGGCCTGCTGTTCGGTCATGCCTTTGACCTGGATGGCATAGTCGAGGAGCGTGTTGACGACGGTACGCAGGTTCCATTTGTAATACATCATCCAGAGTTCCGGCGAAAAATCGCCGTAGCCGGCTTCCAGCATCATGCGTTCGGTATATACGGCCCAGCCTTCAATCATGGCGCCGTTGCCGAGAATGTTTTTGATCAGGCTCGGTGATCGGTTGGCGTAAACCAGCTGGGTATAGTGCCCGGGAATCGCTTCGTGAATATTCAGAATCTGCATCAGGTAGGTGTTGTACTCCCGGAGAAAACTCTCGGCACGATCGTCTGGGAGTTCTTCTACGGGCATGACGTTATAGTAAGTATTCGCGTCTTTATCGTAAGGACCGGGTGCGTTGATCGAAGCAACTGCGAATCCACGCATGTAGGGTGGTGTGGTGCGGACGATCAGCGGTTTTTCGGGGTCCAGAGTCAACAGGTCTTTCTCGTTGACAAATTGCTCCAGCTCTGGAATTTGTGCTTCTATAGCGGCTTTGAAGCCCTCCTTTGTGGCATGGGTTCCCGAAAGCTTCTCCAGAACCTTGGCGATTTTCTCAAGGATGTCGTCTGGCTTTTTTTCTCCTTTGAAATACTTCGGCCATAACTTGTCTGCGAGCTCGTCCATTTTAAGGTGCAGGCGATCTTTTTCTCGCAGCGCGCGTTGATACAGTTCTTTTCCGCTCATCCCGATCTGTATGTCGTAGGCAAATTTTTCTTCGTAGAGTTTTTCTCCGATGCGGTAGTCGCGGAAGCTATCAACCTTGTCCATTTGCGCATGCATCGTCTGCAAGTGGGTGACGTAGTCGGTAATAGCTTCGCGAACCCGGGTCAGGCGGGTTTTAAAGAGTTCTTTTTCGTTGTCGGATAGGCCGCTCCCTGCGAGTTTTTTCTCTGTATCCTCGCCAAATACAGACTGCGCGCCCTCATTCTGTTGTATGGCGAGCAGTAGCTGGGGGGCGGCGGGTTTTGTGAGGGCGTGTTTGGCGGCGGTATAGTAGGCGGGCACCAGTTGCATGCGGTTACTGAATACACGCAGTCTTTCGTCCAGTGGTGCGTAGTCTGTGTTAAGGATCAGTGCGAAGCCATGGGAGACGTTGTAGTTTGCCGGGTTCCATTCGTGGGATTTGAACTCTTTTAGATCCCAAACGGTTTTGTCGAGGAAGTTCTGGATCAGGGCGAGATCGGTGCGTGCATTGACACTCAGGGACTCGGGCTTGAAACGCGAGAACTGGTTGCGGTAGTCCCGCGCGAACGCCAGCACTTTACGCCGGTAGTTTTCGTCTGGCGCTTCCAGGCGTTCCGCGACTTCGTAATAGCCATTGCTAATGGCCCAAGAGGGAAACAGGTGCCACATGCGCTCTACCATCTGATTGCTGAGCTGTTGGAACTCTGCCTCGGTGGTTGTGTTTGCTGCGTTAGTTTTATCGGCGGGCTCGGGGTTAGCGCCCACTTCATCGGATGCTGGTTTGTTGGCACCTGACATGTCGCTGGCGCTGCTCTCGGGTTCGGTCGGCGTTGATTGCGAGCCTTTCTCCCCGCATCCATAAACGAAGGTCGTCAGAAGTAGGGCTGTGAACAGGTATTTCATGTTGCTTCTCGAGCTTTTGGCGGAATCTGCTCAAAAACTAGCACAGTCAACTTATAGTTAGGAGTTCCTGCGGGATTTATTTTGTGTGATGCAGGTCGCCTTGTGTCGCATTCTGGCGGCGGCTAAAGTGGCAAAACCGGAATTTGTGGCGGAGTGCCGCGATTCGAGTCGATCAAATTTATATGATTATCAAAGGAGTCTGGTATGACAGAACTGGCAGCACAGGCGTGTGAAGCCTGCCGGGCGGATGCGCCATTGGTCTCGGACGAGGAGCTCGCCGAGCTGATGCGGGAAATCCCGGATTGGACACCCATTGCCCGTGACGGCGTGATGCAGTTAGAGCGTGTTTTCAAGTTTCGTAACTTCAAGCAGGCGCTGGCGTTTACCAACCGTGTTGGTGAGATTGCAGAGGAGGTGGGTCACCACCCTGCACTGTTGACGGAATGGGGCAAGGTTACCGTAACCTGGTGGAGTCATGAGGCCGGTGGCCTGCACAAGAATGATTTCATCATGGCGGCAAGGACCGATAAACAGCTGGACGCTGATTAAGCGGCCAGCGGTCACAAGTGCGGTCTTTCCCGCTGTTCAGTTGGCGGGATCCCGGTGGGTATTGCCGCCGGGTTCTCCTGCGTCCAGCCAGACTCGTTCAATGGTTTGCAAGGAAACGAGAAGGACTACAATGCTGAAGATGAAAGCCACTTGCGAGCGTTGCAGTGCACAACTGGGTCTTGCCGATGAGGCCTTTATTTGCTCTTACGAGTGCACGTTTTGCCCGGAGTGTACCGAAGCGCTGAGGCGGCAATGCCCCAACTGCCAGGGAAACCTGGTGCTCCGGCCGTTGCGCCGCAGTTCCCCAACGGCGGTCGCCAAATCCGGATTCAAGGCGAAGCTGGAAACCATCCTGCCCTGACAGGAGCGGTGTCAGGCAGCAGGTTCACGTTACTGATGTTTGCGCGCCCAGAGTAAAAACTCCCGGTTACCATCGCCGCCAGTAATCGGACTTTCAAGATAGGTTTGGGTATCCAGACCCAGCTCACCACAAAGTGTACAAATTTTATTCTGTACCTGATGGTAAAGCGCACTGTCGCGTACCAGCCCGCCTTTCCCTATGCCCTCCGGGCCCACCTCAAACTGGGGCTTGATCAGACTCAACAGGTGACCACCAGCCTTCAGCAAGGCAGGAAGCTGAGGCAGGATGAGGGTTTGTGAGATGAACGACACATCCATGACGACGGCATCGAAGCCATTCGCGCCGAACGGGGCTATCTGCTCGGCAGCAAGATAGCGGGCGTTGATGCCCTCAAACAGGTGCATGCGCGGGTTTTCCAGCAGAGACTTGGCTAGCTGGCCATGTCCCACGTCGACGCCTACCACCTGCTCGGCACCTCGTTGCAGCAGGCAGTCACTGAAGCCGCCGGTGGAGCAGCCCACATCCAGGGCTCGCCAGCCCGCGGGGTCCAGGCCGGTATGATCGAGGATACCGGCGAGTTTCAGGCCCGCACGAGACACGTACTGGTCTTCCGGCATGGCCTCGACCCGAAGGCGCGTGTCTTCGCTGAGGGACTGACTGGCTTTGGTGGCCGGTCGCCATTGATGGCCGTCTGCCAGGAAAACACGCCCGGCGTCGATGAGCTTGCGGGCGTGGGTGCGCGAACTGGCGAGTTGCTGCTGAACCAGCAGCAGGTCGAGGCGTATCATGATTGGAGTGACTCAAATTCGTTGGCGGTATTGGGCGAGTATCGGGATAGCGGTATATTTGGCTGTCATGCTACTCTCTGCGCCGCGAACAGAGAAGTCGCTGTAGAGTTCCATACTTCTCACAGGCAGTAAAAAATCACAGGAGTCGGCTTTCGATGGCAAATAATGTGCTGAGCAAGTTTAGAGTGCGTAAGGGCAAGGTGTTCGAGGCCCCGTTGGAGAACGCATTCGGTCGTCTTGTGACGCCATTTGAAGAGTTTATACACCGCCAAAGTAGCAGTGGTGTATTGCTGATGATCTGTGCGGTGATCGCCCTGATTATCGCCAATTCGCCCTGGCAGGAGGCCTACAAGCACCTTCTGCATCTGCCGGTCAGTTACAACTTCGGCGACTGGTCACTTTCTATGAGTTTCCATCACTGGATCAACGATGGCTTGATGGCCATCTTCTTCCTGCTGGTGGGGCTGGAATTGAAGCGGGAGTTCCTGGTTGGCGAGCTGTCCGAGATCAGGAATGCCGTGTTGCCGGTGATGGCGGCGGTCGGTGGCATGGTTGTGCCGGCGCTCATTTTTTATGCACTCAACGGCGGCACGCCATCCGAGCGTGGCTGGGGTATTCCCATGGCCACGGATATTGCGTTCGCTGTGGGGTGTATCGCAATCCTCGGTAATCGCGTACCGCGGGCTGTGGTGACATTCTTGGTCGCATTGGCGATTGTGGATGACCTGGGCGCAATTCTGGTGATTGCCATCTGGTACACCGAAGAAGTCAACATGGCTGCGCTGGTTACTGCCTGTGTTCTGGTGGGTATTCTCTGGCTGCTGAAGGTTGCCGGGGTGCGCCGGTTGCCAGCTTATATATTTGTGGGGATCCTCTTGTGGTATGCACTCTATGTCACCGGGGTCCACGCTACGCTCGCGGGGGTAATTACCGCGATGGCAATTCCAGCCAAGCCCAAGTACGACCCGGTGGCGTTCAGTACGTTCGTGAAAGACATCATCCGCAGCTTTGATCGCTGCTTCCGTCCCGGTGACAAGATTATTGCTAATGATGCGTTGCGTGCGCGGGTCACTGCGTTAGACAACGGCATTCACCTGGTGCAGTCGCCGCTGCAGCGAATGGAAACCCGGTTGCATACTCCGGTAGCGTTCATCGTGGTACCTATCTTCGCCCTTGCCAATGCGGGTATTCCGTTCGACAGCTTTACCAGTTCCGAAGCGGTGTTCAACCCGCTCACCTTGGGCGTGATTTGCGGCCTGGTGTTCGGCAAGTTGATTGGTATTGTGGGCGCCACCTGGATTGGCTGGAAGCTCGGATGGGGCGAGTTGCCCAAGCACTCGACCTTCCATCACATCATCGGTGTGGCACTGCTGGGTGGTATTGGCTTCACCATGTCGATCTTCATTTCGGAACTGGCATTTGCCGGCCAGAGCGAGATGCTGATTCAGGCGAAAGCGGGGGTAATACTGGCGTCGGTGATTGCCGGTGTATCGGGCTTCCTGATTTTGCGCCGCGCGCCGATTGAGGAGTCGACCCAGTCGGATCAGCTTTCCGATCACGGTGATCTGGCGGCGGAAGCTTCCACATCTGCAGATGGCAGTGAAGCCGACAAGGGGCAGGGCGAGCCCCGCAAGCTGCCCTGATGGGGCAGCTCGGGCTGGCAGCGCCAGCCCACGACCGGTAAGCGGTGCCAAATAAGCACCGCGCAGCGCTCCTGGCCAGTTGCGCGGTGTGTTGCCGGGATTGGGGGGCATTCCCTCCCAGTGATTCGGTATCAGAAAACAGTCGCTTGCCGAGGATTTTGCTCGCTATACTCGCGCCAGGTAGCCGGTGTCCGGCGGTGAGGAGTTTGCCAATGCAACAAGCCGAGCAGTTTGTCGATCTTCTGAAGTTACTCGTGCGCAGCCCCAGTGTGGTGGGTGCGGAGCACTCTTTTTTCCGCGTATTGCAGCGCGAGCTGGAAGAGCGCGGGGCACAGGTTACCTGGTATGAGGGCTTGCTGGTTGCTCAGGGTCAGCGCCCCAACAGTGCCAAGTTCTCGGCGCATATTGATCGCCACGGCTTGATCTGCACTGGCCCCAATGAGTTTCAGTATGCGGCTTTTGTGTCTGGCCGCCGCTCCGACCTGTTGGGCAATTCCGTTTCCGAAAAACTCATGACCAAGATCGTCGACCGCTTTCAGGGGGTCCCGGTAACCGCCTACGAGCCCTGGTCGGGTTCTTATTTCGGTTCCGGGGAAATCCGCCGCGCGTATGTGTGTGGTTACCGCAATAACCTGATTTTTGAGGTGGCGGGTCTGGAGCATTTGGTGGCTGGCACGCCGGTGGCGTTTACCGACCGGCTGGAAATCAACGACGGTATTCTGAGCGCGCAGCTGGACAATGTACTCACTGCCGCGCACTTGGTCCACCTGTACAGCCTTGGCTTTCAGGGCACGACATTTTTTACCGCCCAGGAGGAATCGGGCAGCAGCTGGCGCTACTTGCTGGAGTGGTTTCGCCGCTTCAATGGCGGTACCACCAAGTTGGTGGTGGTGGATACCAGTCCTTACCCGGATCGCGCCAGTGCGGATGCGCAGCAGGTTGTGCTGCGTCGCCGCGACGCCAACGCCGAGTTCCACCCAGAAACCACGGCGCGCCTGGCACAGCTGTGTGAGGCGCAGGGCATCCGCTACAGCTTTAAAGACAGCTATATCGAGGCGCTGAACCAGAAGGTGGTCGCAGAGGGGCAGGAGCCCCAGTCCCTTGGCAGTACGGAGCTGGGGCGGATCGTGAGTGCTTCATCGGGATTTGTGCAGGGCACCACCCTGCAGATTCCCACCACGGGTTACCACACCATGGAAGAGTCGGCGTCCCTGTCGGCAAACAGCGCCTTCAGTGACCTGCTGTTTGCGATTGCCGCGGACGATTGAGGGTGTGTCAGAACTCGTCGCTGCGCTGGTAGCGATTGCACCGGTTGTTGCAGTAGGGCTTGTCTGAGCGAATGACGCCAGTTGCCGGGTGCACCGTCAGCTGGCGTTTTTTGTTGCCGTGGTAGGCCACCACATTCCAGTAACCGTGGCGAAACTGCATACGGTCAAAGCGGTGAAAGCCCAGTCGTTGCAAGCGCGCGCGCACCGCCGCGGCACTCAGGTCGACTTCTGATGGCGTGCTGCCATCCAGGTCTGGCCCGTGCAGGTGCGGGGGTATTTCGGGGCCTGTGGCCTGCCCGGGGAACTGGAAGTCCTGGGCCGTGAATGGCCCGGGTTGCTGGGCGTGGGCGACGATGGCTCCGCACATCAGCAGTCCGGCCGCGAGAGCGGTGAACCGCCCGTGCCGCGAGCGATGTGCTGGATTGCTTGGTGGACGGCTGAGCGTGAAAGGGTCACGTGATACAGCGGCATACAGCATGGATTTCCCCAAATTGCCTTTATCCTGCCATTGATAGGCTCGGTGGGGGGGAATCCCAAGTGATGATGGCAGTTCGTGGTCAGGTGAGGCAATGCATGTCTCCTGAAACCATTGCTAGCAGATGCAGGCTCGGAGCGCAGGTCAAGCCCCGCAGTTTCACCTTGAAGGCGCGCGTCAGTTTGGTGCGAATAGACTTTTAACCGTAGCTGCCGTTACTGCAGCTACGGTTGCGGGTGACAGGTGACAGGTGACAGGTGACAGGTCACGAGGAACGGGGTTAGCTCTCGTCCTCCCTGGCGCTTACGATTTCTCCGCTATTGGGGTCCACTTCGAGATCCCAGCGCTTGCCCTCCTTATAGGCTTCGATTTCCCAGCGGCCACCATCGAGGGAAACCTCAACCACAGGCACATAGCCCTGCTGTTCCAGTTTGGTGACAATGGTAGATAACGCCATGGCGCCCGGTGGCGGCATCTCCTCTTTGCTGTTGTCCTGCGATGCGGCCACTGCCGCGATGCCGCTCAGGGTGACCGCGAGGAGTGAGTTCTTTACATTTTTCATCGATTCCTCCGGAAGATATCCGTCGCTCAGTCCTGGTTGCCAAGACGCTGTTGCATCATAAAACACCACTCGTCGCTGCCACCGTCCGGTCCGTGAGCGCCATCACCACCGGTGAGCTTGTCCATCGCAGTGAACCACTCTGCCGACCCCACTTCCGGCAGGCCGCTGGGGTATTGTTCGGTAATGGCTTCGCTCTGTGTACGCATCACCTCTCCATTGACCCAGGCAAACCACTCGGCGTTACAGATCAGCTGCCCCTCACTGTTGGGGTTGTCAGAACGGGTATCGGTTTCATCGGCTGAGGAGGAGGCGCTGTCTCCGGGCACGCTGGTGTCATCGGCCGCACCGGTTCCGGTGTCCTTGCTTTCCTCGATGACTTCGGTTTTCTCCGCCGGTTCGGCGGCCTGGTCGGGGTCGTGGGTCTCGGACTTGCGGCTGCAGCCATACAGGGCGAGCGCGGTCATCAAGCTGGCAAGTAATAGAAAGCGCATCATAAGAAGTCCTCGCGACAAGGTTGCGGTGGCGCCGAATTGATCGGGCTACTGGAAGTAAGCATAGGAGGATTTTTTCGACTTGCGCGGTACTTTTTTCTTATGTTGAGGGTTCTTGTGTGCAGGCGTGCACAGGACTTCGATGCGGAAAGGGAATTGGGAGGGGGCAGAACGAAAAAATCCCGGATGACCGGGATTTTCAATACGGGGCAGGGGCGGGGCCAACAGCGAAGGACTTAAAGTGCGGGAGCGGATCCGCTGGCTTCCGCTGCCGGCGCGTCTGCCAGTGCTTCGCTATCGCCATTGGCTGCGGCCGCCGCCAGGCGCTGCTCTTCAATACGGCTGCTCCAGGTCAGCAGTGCCTGATAATGGCGAATGTTCTGCACATAGGTCACCGGCTCCCAGCCTCGGGCATAGCCGTGCTTCAGGTGCTTGTAGTACTGGCGCTTGGCCAGCAGTGGCAGGTGTTCGCGTACATCGGACCAGCGGTCGGCATTGCCGCCCATCTGTTGTGTGAGGATGCGCGCATCTTCCAGGTGCCCATAGCCCACGTTGTAGGCGGCGAGCGCCATCCAAGTGCGGTCCGGCTCGCGGATACGCTCGGGAATCTTGTCGCGCACCTGCAGGAAGTAGCGCGCACCGCCGTCGATACTCTCGACCGGATCCAGCCGGTTCACACCCATTTCACGGGCAGTAGTGCGGGTCAGCATCATCAGGCCGCGCACACCGGTTGGTGATTTGGCGCGGGGGTTCCAGTGAGACTCCTGGTAACTGAGTGCGGCCAGCAGCTCCCAGTCGAGATCGTATTTATCGGCGGCTTTCTGCAGCTCTTCGCGCCACTTGGGCAGCCGGTTGCGGGTGAGTTGGGCAAAGGTCTGGGCCCCGCCCACGTTCATTTTGCTGACATGCCCGAAGTACAGCTCGCGCAACTCGGCGACCAGGCCGCCGGTATTGGCGCGCAGCATAAAGTTGCGCGCGGCGCGATACAGGGTGTCGTCGTTGCTTCTCGGGAAGGCCCAGGACACCGGCTGGAACTGGGTCAGGTTGAAGGCGATGTGGGTGTTCGGGTAGAGCCCGCGATGTACCGCGTAGGCATTGGAATCGACGATGGCATAGTGGTACTTGCCCTCGTTGACCATTTCTACCAGCTCCATGGCATCGACGTCGGAGATTTCTTCCCAGCGCAGGTCTTCGTAGCGGTGGGAGAGTTTGCGCAGCTGCTCGGCATGGGCGCTACCGGCGATCACGGCAATGTTCTTGCCCGCCAGATCAGCCACACTGCGGGGTCGGGATTCGCCCAGTCGGTAGATCACCTGCTGGCGGATTTCGAAGTAGGAGGGGGCAAAGCGCACCTGATCACGGCGCTCGGGTGTAACGGTGAGCCCGGCTGCCGCCAGGTGCGCGTCCGACTCCGGGTCGCCCAGCTCCTGGAACAGGTGGCTGAGATCGTGCACATCGCGGATTTCGAGTTTCACCCCGAGTTCCCGGGCAAACGCACGCAGCATGCCGTATTCGAAGCCGGTGTAGTTGCCGTTGGCGTCTTCGTAGTAGGTGGTGGGCCCGTTCTGGGACAGTACGACCAGCTTGCCAGAGGCCTTGACCTGCTCCAGCAGACTGGGGGCCTTGCTCGCCACCAACAGGGAGGCGCAGCAAGCCAGCGCCGCGCCCTTCAGCAGGCGGCGGCCGTATCGCAACAGTCGGCTTTTCATGATCATAGGTTGTCCCCTTGCGTCCGTTCTTGCTTTATTTTGGGCGCTCGCCGCGTGGGGAAACCCCGCGCCAGAGCACCATTTCCTGCGGGCGGCGGCTCCTTTGCCGCCCGCACGCAAAGCCTGCTGTCTATTATTTGCGCAGGCTCGGGTCAAAAGCGCGGCAATTTTACCTCAAACCACGGTGCGCTGACCAATAGGCGCTAAAACAGTGGTTTCACTTTGTGACCAATCGGCTTGTCTTGACCTATCAAGTGTAGTAGTTCGCGCCCGCAACAGGGGCTGTGGCGCCAATCTCGGGAAGCCGCAGGCGCCAGAGATTGTGTTCTGGTGGCTGCGTATGGTGGTCGTGACGGCGGTGGTCAACTTTACTGTTGCAGAACCGTCAATAGATGGCGCGGGGCAGTGTTGGAGCGGCGGTGCTTCGGGTACAATGCGCGCGCTCCGATACCCGGTGTACCTGTGTGGCAACGTCTTCGTAACCCAGATATTTCCGCCCGCAGGCGCTCAAATCCAGACAAGAGGCCAAATCCCGCGATGCTAGTTCTGCGTGGTGCTCCCGCACTGTCGAAATTTCGCCATCAAAAACTCCTCACCCAGCTCCGCGCCCTGCAGCCAGCGATTGCAGATGTGTACGCCGAGTTTGTGCACTTTGCCGACAGCGACACGCTGGGCAAAAAGGACCAGGCTCTTCTGGAGCGCCTGCTGCAGTACGGTCCTACCGAAGAGAAGCATCAGCCGGAAGGCGAGCTGATCCTCGTGGTACCGCGCCCCGGCACCATTTCGCCCTGGTCCTCCAAGGCGACCGACATCGCGCACAACGCGGGTCTGACGCATATACATCGCCTTGAGCGGGGTGTCGCCTACTACATTACCGGGGTCAACTTAACCGAGGCTGAACGGAGCGATCTGGTGGCCCTGTTGCACGACCGCATGGTTGAGAGTGTCTTCTCCGAGATGGAGCAGGCCGAGCAGCTGTTTGTGGTGGAAGAGGCCCGCCAGATGGGCCGTGTGGATGTGCTCGAAGGCGGCCGCAGTGCGCTGCAGGCGGCCAACGTGAGCCTCGGCCTGGCTCTGGCGGACGATGAAATTGATTACCTGCTCACCAGCTTTGAAGAGCTGGAGCGCAATCCCACCGATGTCGAGCTGATGATGTTCGCCCAGGCGAACTCCGAGCACTGTCGCCACAAGATCTTCAACGCCAGCTGGACCATCGATGGCGAAGACATGCCCAACTCCCTGTTCGGCATGATCAAGAACACCTATCAAAAGGGCGGTGAAGACGTCCTCTCGGCCTACGCGGACAACGCGGCGGTGGTGGTCGGCCACGAAGCAGGCCGCTTCTACCCGGATCCGGTCACCAAGGAATATGGCTTCAGCCACGAGGCGATCCACCTGTTGATGAAGGTGGAAACCCACAACCACCCGACAGCCATTGCACCCTTCTCTGGTGCGGGCACCGGTGCCGGCGGTGAAATCCGCGACGAGGGCGCCGTGGGCCGTGGCTCCAAGCCCAAAGTGGGGCTGACCGGCTTTACCGTATCCAACCTGCAGATTCCTGGCGCCCTGCAGCCGTGGGAAGTGAACTACGGCAAGCCCGAGCGCATCGTGACCGCGCTGGACATCATGATCGAAGGCCCCATTGGCGGCGCGGCGTTTAACAACGAGTTCGGTCGCCCGAACATCTGCGGTTATTTCCGTACCTTCGAAGAAGACTTTGATGGCGAGCGCCGCGGTTACCACAAGCCGATCATGCTCGCCGGTGGCTACGGCAACATCCGCGAAGAGCACGTGGACAAGCCCGAATTCAAGGCCGGCGCCAAGCTGATTGTGCTGGGTGGTCCGGCGATGCTGATTGGCCTCGGTGGCGGTGCCGCCTCCAGTATGGCCAGCGGTTCCAGCTCCGAAGACCTGGACTTTGCCTCGGTACAGCGCCAGAACCCGGAAATCGAGCGTCGCTGCCAAGAGGTTATTGACCAGTGCTGGCAGCAGGGTGACAAGAACCCGATTGCGTTTATTCACGATGTGGGCGCCGGCGGCCTGTCCAATGCCTTCCCGGAGCTGGTCAAAGACGGCGGTACCGGTGGCAACTTCGAGCTGCGCAACGTGCCTTCGGACGAGCCGGGCATGAGCCCTCTGGAAATCTGGTGCAACGAATCCCAGGAGCGCTACGTACTGGCGGTGATGCCAGAGGACCTGGCGCGTTTCGAGAAAATCTGCGAACGCGAGCGCGCGCCGTTTGCGGTGGTGGGCGAAGCCACCAATGAAAAGCACCTGACCCTGAACGACAAGCAGTTCGATGCCAAGCCAGTGGACCTGCCCATGTCCGTGCTGTTCGGCAAGCCGCCGAAGATGCACCGGGTAGCCGAGAAGCGCGAACCTGAGACCAGCGCGTTTGATACCAGCAGCATCGACCTGAACGAGGCCGCAGAACGCGTACTGCGCCTGCCCACCGTGGCGAGCAAGAGCTTCCTGATCACCATTGGCGACCGCACCGTAACCGGCCAGGTTTCCCGCGATCAGATGGTCGGCCCCTGGCAGGTGCCGGTGGCCGACTGTGCCGTAACCACCGTGGCCTATGACAGCACCGCCGGTGAAGCCATGTCCATGGGTGAGCGCACCCCGGTGGCACTGCTGGATGCTCCGGCTTCCGGTCGTCTGGCGGTGGGTGAGGCGATTACTAACATCGCCTCGGCGCCGATCAAAAAACTGTCGGATATCAAGCTCTCCGCCAACTGGATGTGTGCCGCCGGCCACCCGGGCGAAGAGGAAAAGCTCTACCGCACCGTGGAAGCGGTGGGCATGGAGCTGTGCCCGGAGCTGGGCATTACCATCCCGGTGGGCAAAGACTC
Organism: Microbulbifer salipaludis; assembly: GCF_017303155.1. Lineage (NCBI taxonomy): Bacteria > Pseudomonadati > Pseudomonadota > Gammaproteobacteria > Cellvibrionales > Microbulbiferaceae > Microbulbifer > Microbulbifer salipaludis. The sequence continues at coordinate 2,115,661 of NZ_JAEKJR010000002.1, read as the reverse complement.
CATGTCCATGCGCACCGCATGGAATGATGGCGGTGTCGACAAGGCGGTGACCGCGCCGATGTCGCTGGTGATTTCCGCGTTCAGCCCGGTCAGCGATGTGCGCAAGGTGGTCACTCCGCAGCTGCGCAAGATGAAGAAGGGCGAGAGCGAACTGCTGCTGGTGGACCTGGGTGTTGGTAAGAACCGCATGGGCGGCTCCTGCCTGGCGCAGGTTTACAGCCAGCTCGGCGATGTCCCCGCAGACCTCGACGACGCCAAGCGCCTGAAAGGCTTCTTCGATGTAATGCAGGAATTGCTGGAAGAAGAAAAAGTCATCGCCTACCACGACCGCTCCGACGGTGGTCTCTTCGCTACCCTGGCGGAGATGAGCTTTGCCGGTCGCGTGGGCGTTGATGTGGAAATCTTCGACCTGGGTGACGACCCCATCGCTGCGCTGTTCAATGAAGAGCTGGGTGCGGTATTGCAGGTACCCGCTGCCGATGCGGATATGCTGGCAATGCGCTTTGCGTCCGTTGGTGTTCCCGCCCACCGAATTGGTTCGCTCAACGAAGACGAACAGCTGCGCATCCTGCGCGAAGAAAAAGAGATTTTCAGCCGCAGCCGTGCCGAGTTGCAGCAAATCTGGTCTGAAACCAGCTATCGCATTCAGTCCCTGCGCGACAACGCCGACTGTGCCAAGCAGGAATTCGATGCGATCGCCAAGAGCGCCAAGGAAGATCCGGGCCTGTCGGTGAAGCTGTCTTACGACATCAACGAAGACATCGCGGCGCCCTACATCAAAAAAGGTGTACGCCCGAAAATTGCTATCCTGCGCGAGCAGGGCGTCAATAGCCAGGTGGAAATGGCACACTCCTTCCACCGCGCCGGTTTCAACGCCGTCGACGTGCACATGAGCGATATCCTGTCCGGTCGCGTAGAACTGGATCAGTTCAAGGGCCTGGTCGGCTGCGGCGGCTTCTCCTACGGTGATGTACTGGGTGCCGGCGAAGGCTGGGCCAAGACCATCCTGTTCAACGATCGCGCGCGCGACCAGTTCGAAGGCTTCTTCAATCGCAAGGACACTTTCGGTCTCGGCGTGTGTAATGGTTGTCAGATGTTTTCCGTGATCAAGGAACTGATCCCGGGAGCCGACCACTGGCCGCGCTTTGTGCGCAACCTGTCTGAGCAGTACGAAGCGCGCTTCGCGCTGGTGGGCGTGGAAGACTCTCCGTCGGTGCTGTTCAAGGGCATGGCTGGTTCCTACATGCCGGTGGCCGTTGCGCACGGCGAAGGTCGTGTGGAGTTCGCCAGCCAGCAGCAGCTGGAAGACTGCGAGCAGTCCGGCACCATCGCCATGCGCTACCTGAACAACAAGCAGCAGATTACCGAGACGTACCCGGCCAACCCCAATGGCTCGGTGAACGGTATTACCTCCCTGTGTTCCGAAGACGGCCGCGTCACCATCATGATGCCGCACCCGGAACGTGTCGCCCGTGCGGTCAGCAACAGCTGGCACCCGGACGACTGGCAAGAGGACTCCGGCTGGATGCGCTTGTTCCGCAATGCGCGGGTGTTTGTCGACTAATCGACAGGCTTCGCGCAAGTGATGAAAAGCCCCGGTTTGCCGGGGCTTTTTTTTGTGTGGCGGGATACTGAAGCGGTTCGGTGTTGGTTCGCAGTGTGCCGGTCATGCGACATCGGGCAGTGGCACATGTTAGGGTAATACTTCAGATACGATCGCAACCACAGTTTGGGGGAGTAGCGATGAGTACAGAGGAGCCCGCGTTTAACATGCCCCCGGTGCGGGAAACCGCGTCCGGTAACCCGCGGCGAGTAGGGTTCGAATTGGAATTTTCTGGCCTGACTTTGCAAGCCGCCGCCAATGCAGTAGCGCAAGCTCTGGGCGGCGAGCTGCAACAAGACTCGGCGGCAGAAATGTCCCTGCATCACGCGCAGGGCCGCTTCAATATCGAAATCGATTGGGATTTTCTCAAGCGCCACGCGTCTGAGAGCGGCGCCAAAGAGGGCGGTGAAAGTTGGCTCGACCTGTTGGGCCAGGTGGCTGCGCTGGTGGTTCCCATTGAAGTGGTCTGCCCACCACTGCCGCTCGATCGGCTGCCCATGTTGCAAGCGCTGGTGCCTGCGCTGCGCGATGCCGGTGCGCGTGGCACGGAAGAATCATTGATTGCGGCTTACGGTGTGCACATCAACGCGGAGATCCCGCGGCTGGACGCGGAAACGCTGTTCGGCTACCTGCGCGCTTTTGCATTGCTGCAATGGTGGTTGGTGGATGCGCACAAAGTCGATATTGCCCGGCGGGCAAGTCCCTACATTGACCTGTATCCAGAGGCTTATGTGCGTCTGTTGTGTGAGCAAAAACAGCCGTCGATGGATGATATTTTCTCCGATTACCTGCAATACAATGCATCGCGTAATCGCGCTCTTGATCTGTTGCCTTTGCTGGCGGAAATCGATGAGACGCGGGTGCGTCGTGCGGTGGATGATCCGCGCATCAAGCCGCGTCCGGCATTCCACTATCGCCTGCCCAACTGCCAGATAGAAAAGCCCGATTGGTCGCTGGCCAGCAGCTGGAATACCTGGTGTGCGGTGGAAGCTCTGGCGGCGCAGCCAGAGCTACAGGCACAACTGGGCGAGGCGTTTCTGGCGCGGAGCCAGCCAATACTGGGTGTCAATCGCAACCAATGGACTGAATTTGTCGAGCAATGGCTGAACGACCACGCATTGGTGTAACGGGGACCGCGCGGCGCTGGTCGCCGGGTTGGTGGTGCACTGCCGCAGCGCTGTGGCTGGCGGGCGCCACGCCGGAACGGATCAGTGTGCGACACAAGCCCTCGGGCAAGCCCCTGCAAGGGCTGGTGATCGGAGGCGGTGACGATATCAGTCCCGAGCACTATCACGGTGACCTGCGGGAAAAAGTGAAGTCCGATCCTGAGCGCGACCAGTTGGAAATACACTGGATCAACACTGCCCTGGAGCAGCGGCTGCCGCTGCTGGGTATCTGCCGCGGCGCGCAGCTGATCAATGTCGTGCTTGGGGGGGATCTACACAGCGATATCCGCAACCTACGTCGCCGCACGTACAATCGTCCCGGCCTGTTGCCAACCAAGCAGGTATTCGTACAGCCGGACTCAACCCTGGCGCAGCTCTCAAGGCGTAAACTGCGGGTTAACAGTCTGCACCACCAGGCGATCAAGCGTCTGGGCAAAGGCCTGCGGGTAGTGGGGCGCGACCTTGACGAGTTTACTCAGGCGGTGGAAAGCGATAGCGGACGCCCAATTATCGGTGTGCAATGGCATCCCGAATATCTTTTCTATTTGCCAGCCCAATTTGCCCTGTTTCGCTGGCTGAAAAAGCAGGCAGCGAAGTGATCAGCTATCTGGTTCTGTTTGCGTCTGCATTTCTCGCTGCAACCATTCTGCCTTTCTATTCCGAGGTCGTGCTGTTTGCAATGCTGCGCGATGGTGGCGATCCGCTACTACTGGTTGCGGTGGCCACTCTGGGTAATACTCTGGGTGCGGTGGTGAACTGGGTATTGGGGCGCTACCTGCTGCACTTTCAGGATCGGCGCTGGTTTTATTTTTCCCACAAGCAGATTGCCAGGGCGCAGGCGTGGTTCCAACGCTATGGCTTCTGGAGCCTGTTGCTGGCGTGGATGCCGGTAGGTGGCGATGCGCTGACCCTGATCGCCGGCATCATGCGGGTGCGCTTGTGGCTGTTTATTTTGCTGGTGGGAATAGGCAAGGGCCTGCGCTACGTGTCTGTGGTTTTCCTGCAGCAGTCCGCTGTGTTCAGTTAGTTGTCCCTGCCAAACCTGCGCCTCCCCCCCTGAATAAAAAGAACGCCCCTGTTTACCCTCAATGCTGTGCACTTACGCCATCTGGTGGCAGTGCCGGTACCGGGATTGTCTAGACTGATTTACAGGCTCGATGCGACGACGCTAAAGCCATCTGATTGGTTTCGAAGCCGCGTAAACCTTTAACCTGGAGCAGGTAGATAATCCCATGAGCAATAAACCCCATTCCTGTACTAGCCGCCGTCAGGCCATGAAAACCGCGTTGGCCGTCGGTGCAGCCAGTTTGGCTGCAGGTACCGGCCTTATGAGTTTTTCTGGCGTGAGTTTCGCGGCAGCGCTTACAAAGAAAGAGCGTGACGCCATGAGCCCGGACGATGTGATTGCGATGCTGAAGGAGGGCAATGAACGCTTTCGCTCCGGCAAGATGGAGCAGCACGATTACCTGGCGCAAAAACGTGCCAGTGCCACAGGGCAGTACCCCGCGGCGGCCATTCTGAGCTGCATCGACTCGCGGACGCCGGCGGAAATTTTGCTGGATATGGGACTGGGCGAATCCTTTAACGCCCGCGTTGCCGGGAATATCTGCAACGATGACATTATCGGCAGCCTGGAGTTTGCCTGTGCCGCAGCGGGATCAAAAGTGATTCTGGTGATGGGGCATACCGCGTGTGGCGCCGTGAAAGGTGCCATCGACAATGTGAAGCTGGGCAAGCTGACCGGTTTGCTGGATCAAATCCAGCCGGCGGTAAAAACGACTGACTACGAGGGTGACCGCAGTAGCAAGAACGAGGCCTTTGTGGACCTTGTGGCCGCCAACAATGTGCGTCGTTCGATCAAACAAATTCGCACTCAGAGCGCCGTGCTGTCGAAGCTGGAGAAAGAGGGCAAGATAAAAATGGTTGGCGCTATGTATCACCTGAGCGATGGTCGATTGGAAATGCTCGCCTGACGATAGTAACGCCTGCAATGCCTGGCGTTCTCACCCAATGGTTTCCATGCAAAGCCCGCCAGAATGGCGGGCTTTTTTGTGGCGAGTATTGGTTTTACGCCAGTGGTCAGGCGAGAGTCAGGTGCTTGTTGATCGGAAGGTCCCGGATCCGCTGGCCACTCGCGGCAAAAATCGCGTTGGCAATGCTGGGCGCTACCGGCGGTACGCCCGGCTCGCCAACCCCGGCGGGTGCTGCCGTGGATTCGACGATATCCACGGTGATGTTCGGGCTCTGGTTGATACGCAGCAGGGGGTAGCTGTCAAAATTACCGTTATTGACGGCCCCATCCTGCATGGTGATTTCTCCCATTAAAGCGAGGCTCAGGGCGAAAATCATTGAGCCCTCCATTTGCGATACAACACGGTCCGGGTTCACGGCCAGCCCCACATCCGCACAGCAGTGCATTTCCAGTACCTCAAGTTTATCTCCTGTCACACGCACTTTGCTGGCAACGGCGACATAGGACAGGAAGCTGCGGTGCACCGCGATACCCCAGGCTTCGCCGCTATCATCCGCTTGTGCAGATCGCGGAGTCAGCCGGGCTTTCTTTGCCGCGCGCTGCAGTACATGCTTGAGGCGCGCCGTATCCAGGGGGAATTTTTCTAGTGGTTCGCCGTAATTTCCGTATTTGTATTCACCTTCGCTGGGATCGTCCAGGCGATCCGGGCCAATCAATTGCATCAGGAAAGTATCGGGTGCTTTACCTGCGGTGTGCGCCAGTTCGTCGGCGAAACTGCACACGCCAAACGCGTTCTGAATATTGCACACCGAGCGCAGCCACCCAATGCGGGTGTGATATTCCGCTGGGGCGGTTTCGGTGCGGTAATGCTCGATGTTATAGGGTAGGTCGGTGAAGCCGAGATCCAGCTCGCCGGAGGAGGGGTGCTCAACGCCGGCGCTGAAGGTTCCGGAAATCGACGGGAAGGCCGTGCGCTGTAGCCAGCCGGTGACATTGCCCTGCTTGTCCATCGCCGCCTCGAAGTGCGCGGCACTGATGGCGTGGTAAAAATCGTGGCGGATATCGTCCTCGCGGCTCCACACCACCTTCACCGGTTTGCCCAGTTTTTTCGCAAGCAGTGCGGCCTCGATCACAAAGTCTGGCTTGGACTTGCGCCCGAAGCCGCCACCTAACAGGGTCACGTTGACCCGAACCTGCTCCGGCTTGATCTTCAGCGCATTGGCCACATGCTGCTGGACTGACTGTGGGTCCTGTACACAGCTCCATACTTCGCAGCCATCGCTATTGACCACGGCAGTCGCGGCGGGCGGTTCCATGGTGGCGTGGGCGAGGTAGGGCACCGAGTAGTTCGCCTTGTATACCTGGTCGGCGTTTTGCAGAGTGGCATCCAGGTCGCCGCGACCGGTGACCCGTTTGCCGGGTTTCTGCACCCGTGAGCGCAGGGTGTCGAGATAGCTCGCGCTGTTGTGTTGCTGGTGCGGGGATTCACTCCATTGAATCGCGAGTTTTTCCCGCCCCTTGAGGGCGCTCCAGGTGTTGCGGGCAACGACGGCCACCCCGGACAGGGGGTTGAAAACCGGCGGTTCGGTGGCAATTTCAAGACGTTCGATGGCGACAACGCCTTTTACCTTGCGCGCAGCACGGTCATCGAGCTTCGCGATCTTGCCGCCCAGAACCGGGCTGCGTTCGATGGTGGCAATCAGCATGTCGTCGAGCTGGACATCTTGGCCGTATCTCGCCTTGCCCATCACCATGTCCGGCGTATCGTAGTTCTTGACCGACTTGCCGATATAGTTGAACTGATCACTGCTCTTTAGCCGCAGCGTGCTTTCGTCGGGCACCGGCTGCTGGGCAGCGCGCTCGGCCAGCTCGCCAAAGCGCAGTTTACGGCCGCTGGGAGTGTGCACGACGGTATGGTTGCTGGCGGCACATTCCGACGCCGGTACCTGCCACTCTTGTGCCGCTGCGGACTCGAGCATGCTGCGCGCACTGGCACCCATGTTGCGCATGGTGTCGTAAAACCTACGGATGCTGCGCGAGCCATCGGTGTTCTGGCTGCCGTAGCGCTTGTCGCCCAGGCCCTGAATCACTTTTACCTTGGCCCAGTCGGCTTCCATCTCGTCCGCCACCACCTGGGGTAGGCCGGTGCGAATGCCCTGGCCCATTTCCGAGCGGTGGCAGACTATGGATACGGTATCGTCCGGGTTGATTCCCACGAACAGATTGAGTTCCTGGTGAGCAGTGCTGCTCTGTGCCCACAGCGGTTGCGTGTTTGGCAGCGCAGCGCCGAGGACCAGGCCGCTGGCGGTGAGCCCGGTTAACCTGAGGAAGCGGCGGCGATCGACATTTTCAATGCTCTTCTGGCTCATGATGTAGCCTCCTCGGTGGTGTCATCGGCATTGTAAAAAGCCGCGCTCTGGCTGGCCGCGCTTTTTATTGCGATCTTGATGCGCGGATAGGTGCCGCAGCGACACAGGTTGCCGCTCATGGCATTGTCAATTTCCGTATCGCTCGGGCTGGCATTTCTTGCCAGTAGTGCGGCGGCGCTCATGATCTGGCCGCACTGGCAGTAACCACACTGGGGGACACCGTGTTCTATCCAGGCCTTTTGCAGTGGGTGCTTGCCGTCTTTGGATAGCCCCTCAATGGTGGTGATTGATTTCCCCACCGCTGCGCCAACCGGGGTTAAGCAGGAGCGCACCGCCTGTCCATCGAGATGAATGGTACAGGCACCGCAAAGCCCTTTGCCGCAGCCGAATTTAGTGCCGGTCATGTTCAGCTCGTCGCGCAATGCCCACAGTAGTGGCATATCTTCGTCTACATCGAGCTGGTGGGTGGAGCCGTTAACGGTTATCTGCATAGTTGTTCTCCATAAGCTTGCCAGTCTTGCTGGGTGTCGATGTCGATGCTTCCACCGGGTAGCGGTACACGGTTGAGCGGGGTCTGGGGGTCGCGCAGCAGGGCGCGTGCACCCTGATCGCCCTGCAGGTTGTGTAGCAGGGGGAAGGTGCGACGGGGGAAAATTGCCGGTACACCGTGGTGACCGCGGTAGACACTGCAGGTGATGCGCGCGCGCCGGGTAAAGGCAGTGATCAGGTTTTGAAGATCCCTGCCGGTGACCGCGGGCTGGTCTGCCAGCAGCATGAGCACGGCATCGCATGTATCCGGCACCTGGCGTATACCAAAAGCAAGGGAGCTGCCCATGCCCGCCTGCCAGTGCGGGTTCTCCACCAGCGTCAGCGTCGGGTGCCGATCACGCAGTTGCGTGTGCCAGGCGCCGCTGACAATGATGGGGGGCGGCAGATCGGTGTCACTCAGGCTCTCTACACAGCGCTCCAGCAGTGTTTGCCCACGCACACTCTGCAGTAGCTTGCAGCTACCAAAGCGCCGCGAGGCGCCAGCGGCAAGGATGATCGGCTGGATTAGCGGTTTGATCGATGGGCGCGCAGACTCCTTCAGCATGTAATCACTTCCATGTTGGAAGATGGTCTGGTCATGCTTTTGCCATCGGCGTGGTGCAGTACCGCGTGCAACTCGGCACAGGTGGCGAGGGCAATGCTCTCTGGCAGTTCGCCGCCAAGGTTCAACCCAATGGGGGCCCGCAAGGGAACCGCCAGCGCGCGATTAAGGGCTTCGAGCTCAATGCCGGCCAGAGCCAGCACCCGATCTCGGCGCGAGACCGGCCCCAACAGCCCGAGGTATTTGAGCGGCAGGCCACACAGCACCCGCAATGCGGCCGCATCCAGCTCGAGGTTGTGGCTCATGACAATGGCGGCATCTAACTGTGGCAGTGCCAGCTGTGATGGAAGAGCCTCCGGGTGGCAGGGATAGAGTCGGCACTGCGGAAAGTACGCCTGGCGCGCATTGGCTGTGCGGGGGTCGCACAGGCTGACCTGCCAACCCTGGCTGTGGCACAGTTGCGCCATGGGGCGGGCATCGACACCCGCGCCGACAATCAGGATATGCGGAGCCGGGCACAGGGGCGTCTCTAGCCAGTTGCCGTCCGCCGTTTCCAGCAACCTGGCGCGACCATTTAGCCCGGACTGGCGGGCGTCGGTAATGGCAGTCTCGGTCTCGCCATTGTCGGGGATTTTCTGCAAATAGCCGCATGGGTGGCCGTCGCGCAGCCTGTTGCGCAGTTGCTCGAGTTTGAGGTAGTCATTCTCCGGCAGCACCGGCTGCAGCAGGATGAATACGGTGCCGCCGCAGCCGATTCCCAGCTTGAAGGCAAAGTCGTCTTCATCACTGCCGTCGTAGCACAGGGTTTTGGATTTTCCCGTGCTGAGCACCTGCTGTGCATGACGCTGGATATCTGCCTCCAGGCAGCCGCCGCTGAGCAGACCGTAATATTTTCCCAGGTCGTCAAACAGCATCATGGCCCCGGCCTTGCGGTAACAGGGACCGGAGGTTTGGTAAATCGTGCCGAGAACCCACTGGCGACTGTTGCGGTCGGTATGCCAGATGTCGAGCAGTGCTTGTATCTGATTGGCCATGGAACCCTGGTTAGCGTTGTTTTTTATGCGGGTATCAAAACATGCTACCCCAGCCCTCCGGTTTCTGCATCCTCGACCGGAAAAATCCGGAATGTTTGCTACACTTAGAACAATAAATGCGGAAAAAATTCTAAAAAATGAATCTCGCGCATTTGCGGACTGGTTCTGAGATCAGCGCTTGATGTTGCTTTTTGCTGAAGGGGAATTCGGAGTACCTGCACATTTTCTCTGCTCGTCGTTCCCTGAAAATGCGTCCAGTCTGCCTGAAAAAATCACAACGGCCTCTATCAGTAATGTCTGATGGAAGCGCGGTTAAGTTTTCGAGCAGAGTCAAGCAAGGAGCAGGACAATGGCATATGACGAAAAGCTGGCAGAAAAGGTACGCGAACTTCTGACGCCCAGTGATGGCCTGTCGGAGAAACAGATGTTCGGCGGTTTGGCATTTATGCTGAATGGCAACATGGCCTGCGGCGTTATCGGCGAGGAGCTGATGGTGCGGGTGGGGCCAGACAATTACCAGGCGGCACTGGGCGAACGCTATACCCGGCCGATGGACTACACCGGGCGTCCGCTCAAGGGCATGGTGTATGTGGAGGAAGATGCCATCGCCGAAGATCTGGATGGCTGGGTCAATCGCGGTGCGGAATTCGCCGGTTCCCTGCCACCCAAGTGACTGTCCGCGCTCGCTGAAATGGCTCGCTCAAAGTACTCGCTTAACCCAGTCGTCACTAGCGCGCCTCGCACCTGACCACAAGGGCCGGGTGCTGAGTTGACGCACTGGTATCTGGAGTCGAAGGGGCTAAGGCTGAGTTAATTGTTCCGGCGTGTCGAGTTTGGACGGTGGCGCAATACCGTCTATTTCGATGGTGAGGTGGAATACCCGGGGGCAGCGCTGCTTGAGCTCTGCTTCCAGCTCGTCAATCAATTCCTCGGTCGCCTCCAGGGTGGCCTGAACAATCGCGCGGGTTTCCGCGTATTCCAGTACCGCCTCGGTGCGCCGGTGCTCCGGGACGCGGTCCAGTAGCTGTCGCTCGTGGGCAGCAATACGCTCGCGCATGCCCCGCATCAACACCTCCTCCCTTAACTCGATTTCCGCCACGACGACCGTGTGGGTGTCATCCACAATCGTCGATCGCAGATCGTGGTAGCCCTCGACTTCCCGGTGGTGCTTGATGATTTCATGGAAGGCACGCTCGGCGTCTTTGTCGCGAATATTCGTGAGATAGCGCATGTTGATCATGCCGAGGAAAATCGCCGTCAGCCCGAGCATCAGCGCAATCGCAACCGAAAAGCCGATGTCCCACATGGGGTTGCCGGTAGACTGGGTCATGCCAATACCGGTGGCCGCGAGGATGACGCCGGTAACCGCGATGGAGTCCTCGAGCAGGACCGCGATCAGGGTCGGGTCATCGGCATCCACCAGATAGCGGAAGGGATTGCGCCTGCCTTCGGCGCGCATGCGGGAAAAAAACTCTTTGCCAGCAATGAGCAGCACATAGCCTTCCAGTAAAAAAGCGATGGTCAGTACTGCGGCGGAAATCCAGATGGGCGCGATGTCGAGGCCGAGCAGTGTAATGGTCTCCGGGCGCTCAAAGTGCGCGAGGTTTTGCCATGCATGCCAGGCGTGGGCTAGGCCCAGACCGCAACCGATGGAAAACAGGCCAATCGCACTCCACAGATTCCACAGATACTTTTTCTGCCCATGGCCAAAGGCGTACTGGGTGTCTGCCGGGCGGCTTCCGCGCCGGATGCCCATCAGCAGGAACACCTGGTTCAGTGTATCCATCAGGCTGTGCACCGCCTCGTTCATCATGGCGGCGGAATGTGTCGCCACGGCGGCGATACCTTTTAACACCGTGATGATGGCGTTGACGGAAATCGCGTATAGGACAGCCTTTTTTGAACCCTGTGCCATGAAATCGCCTTGTTTGCTTGATCCTTGGTGCTGAGCTGGATTGCGTATATTGGAATGAAAGTTTAGCCCTGCGAGTGGTCCAGTAACCGTTTATTCCTCCGGGTACACCTCTATTCCTCTGGGTACAGTACACGGTGAAGCCTTGGATGCCATCGCGAAAGTCCGCATGCATTCTATGCCTATACTTCCAAGGCCAAATTCCCTACACCGGATCAGCAGGCGTCATTGTCTTTGGATACAACAAGTTTAGGTCGAGGTTACCGATGAGGAATGCCGTTCATGCAGTGCTTTATATTGTGCTGCTGTCGTGTTTTTCACTTGCGCAGGCGCAGGATGCCAACAAACCAAATATTCTCATTATCTGGGGCGATGATGTGGGCATGTGGAATATCAGTGCTTACCACCGGGGAATGATGGGTGGTTCTACACCGAATATCGATCGCATCGCCAGTGAAGGCATGATTTTTATGGATCACTATGCGCACGCCTCCTGCACCGCCGGTCGTGCGTCTTTTATTACCGGCCAGTATCCCATGCGCATCGGTCTTAGTACCGTGGGGCTGCCTGGTGCTGAGCAGGGCCTGAAAGAGGAGACGCCAACCCTGGCAGCAATGCTAAAAGCACAGGGTTACATCACCGGCCAGTTCGGTAAAAACCACCTGGGTGACCGGGACGAGCACCTGCCCACCAATCATGGTTTTGATGAATTCTTTGGCATTCTTTACCACCTGAACGCCGGTGAATATCCAGAGCAGTACGATTATCCGAAAGATCCAGAAGTCCAGAAAAAATATGGGCTGAAAATGCGCGGTGTTATTCACTCGAAAGCCCTTGCCAACGGCAAGCAGGACATCAAGGACTTGGGTACCTGGGGGCAGGAGCGCCAGCGCAACCTGGATCAGGAGGTGCTTGAACAGTCCAAGCGCTTTATTACCGACGCGGTAAAGGCCGGCAAGCCGTTTTTCGTATGGCACAACACCACACGCATGCACTATCGCACCAACCTGACCAGGGAATACCTGGGAAAAAGTGGGTACGGTATTTACGCCGACGGCATGATGGAACTGGATGACGACGTAGGCGAACTGCTGGACCTCCTCGACCAACTGGATGTGGCAGATAATACCCTGGTCATGTTTTCCACTGACAATGGTGCTGCGTCAAATTCCTGGCCGGATGGTGGAAACCAGCCATTTCACGGGGAAAAAGGTGTTGGCGGCTGGGAAGGCGGTTTCCGCGTACCGATGCTGGTGAAATGGAAAGGGCACATTCCCGCCGGCGTATCCACTGGCGAATTCATGGCCATGGAAGACTGGGTGCCCACCATCATGGCCATTGTTGGTGATAAAGACCTCAAAGAAAATCTCCTCTCGGGGGCCAAGATTGGCGATAGGCGTTTCAAGGTACACCTCGACGGTTATGACCAGACTGACATACTGCTGAATCAGGGAAAGACCAAGCGCAAAGAATTCTACTACTTCACCGAAACCACCTTTCATGGCATGCGACATGGCGACTGGAAATTTTTATTTGTGGAGCAAGAAGAATGGTTTCGCGGCACCCAGATACCACTGACTACGCCCTACATCATCAACCTTAAGCTGGATCCGTTTGAGCGCTTTATCGATGCTCGGGGCTATGACGAGTGGGCGGAAAACCGCAGCTGGACCCTGGGGCCGGCAGGTGAGCAAATCGGAAAATTCGTCAAGAGTTTTGAGAAGTATCCACCGGTGCAGGAAAGCATGTCGGTTCAGGTTGGTGAAATCAGCAAGCTGATCAACGCACTTGCGCACCAGCAGCGCTAGTTTTTGTGTCTCAAGGCATGGTAACAGAGTGAAAAAATCGATTACCAAGGAAGGTAGATATGTATAAGCATGGATTGACCCTGTCGTTATTGGCTACTGCGATTGCATTGTCTGCCTGTGGCGGCGACGGCGAGCGAGAAAGGCAAAAGGAAAGCGCCGCTGATGCCGCCGGCGGGAAAGGTGAGGTTCTGATCGAGGAAGAGTACGGCTCCTCAGAACCTCGGGCATCGGATGCGGACGGCACAGCGCCGGCTTCGCGCTCCGCGCAAACCGCCGGAAGTGGCAGCATGTCCTATCCTACGCAGGCCTTCTTTGGTGACTCCCACGTGCACACGGGCTGGTCTGCCGATGCGGGGATGGATGGTGCCATTCTCACGCCGGAGGATGCCTACCGCTTTGCCCTCGGCGAGGAGGTGAAATCCAACAGTGGCCTGAGTGCTAAGCTCGCGCGGCCTTACGACTGGTTCATGATCACTGATCACTCCGATGGCATGGGGGTGATCAACGAGCTGGTTGCGGGCAACCCTGAGATGATGGCGGATGCCACCCTGAAAAAGTGGAATGAAGCGCTGAATTCCGGCGACGAGAAACAGGCGGCTGCCGCCAAGAGCGAACTGATTGTCATGCAGTCTGAGGGCCGCTTGCCCAAGGCCGTGATGGACCCCAAATGGATGAAGTCCGCCTGGGAAAAAACCGTGGATGCGGCAGAGAAGTATTATAAACCCGGCGAATTCACCACCTTCATTGCCTACGAGTGGACGGTCAACGCCGATGGCGGGGATAACCTGCATCGCAATGTGATTTTTCGCGATGACGCCAGTAAAACCCGTAGCCTGTTACCGCTGACAACCTTTGAAACCCAGGACCCGGAGAAACTCTGGGGCTGGATGAAGGCCTACGAAGACAAGACCGGTGGCCGTGTACTGGCCATTCCCCACAACGGCAATATGTCGAATGGCCGCATGTTCGAGGAAAAGCGCTTTGACGGCTCGCCGATGACCAAAGAATGGGCCGAAATGCGCGCCCGCTACGAGCCACTGTATGAAGTCACCCAGATCAAGGGGCAGAGTGAATCCCACCCCAGCCTTTCTCCGGAGGACGAATTTGCGGACTGGGACCTGTGGGACCGCGGTAACCTGATTCTGAAACCCAAGCCACCCGGTTCTCTCCAATATGAATACTGGCGCCCGGCTCTCAAGGCGGGAATGCGCCTTGAAGACGAGCTGGGCACCAATCCTTTCCAGTACGGAGTGAATGCGGCAACCGATACTCATACCGGATTGTCGACGCCGGACGAAGACAATTTTTTCGGCAAGTTCAAAACCCTGGAACCGAGCAATAAGACGCGCTGGGATTTTCCGCTGTTGAGCGGTCCCACCGATACCTACATGGGCTGGGAAATGGCGGCGTCTGGTGTCATGGGTGTATGGGCCACCGAAAATACCCGCGAAGCCATCTGGGACGCGATGATGCGCAAGGAAACCTTCGCCACCACCGGCCCGCGTATGACCCTGCGCTTTTTTGGTGGTTTTGATTTCTCGGAAGAAGACACCAGCGGCGACCTGGCTCAAGTGGGCTACGCCAAGGGTGTTCCCATGGGTGGCAAGCTAAAGGGTGGCGTAGGCAATAAACGGATCAGGTTTCTGGTGGCAGCGATGAAAGATCCGGAAGGCGCGAACCTGGATCGCATCCAGATCATCAAGGGGTGGGTGGACGGAAAAGGCAAAACCCATGAAAAAGTGTACAACGTGGAATGGTCCGGCAACCGGAAAATGGATACCCAGGGCCACATTCAGCATGTGGGAGATACCGTCGACTTGAAAACCGCCGAGTACACCAATGATATCGGCGATGCGCAGTTGATCGGCTATTTCGAAGACAAGGATTTTAATCCACAGCACAAGGCGGTGTACTACGTGCGGGTGCTGCAGATTCCCACGCCGCGCTGGACGCTGTATGACAAGGTAAGAAACGAACTTGAGATGGACAAGAAAGTGCCCCTGGTTCACCAGGAGCGCGCCTTTTCCAGCCCGATCTGGTATACGCCGTAATCACGATGATGCGTTAAACAAAGAAGGCCCCAAATATGGGGCCTTTTTTGTTTTCAGGGTTGGGATTGCGGTTGGTTAATGGGTAACGCCATCCGTCCCCTGTTTCAACTGCTCCTCAATTTTCTTGAGGTTAAACGAGCCCGGGGTCTGGCTCGGGGGATAGTCTTTCATGGTCGTGAGGAAGTCAGCGGCCATTTTCTGCAAGGGGACCAGTACAAAGGCACGGTCGATCAGCCAGTTGTAGTAGCCGTTAGCATTGTGCTGGGCGCGCTCCATTGGGTCGCGGCGCAGATTGAAAATCAGTGGCACACGCAGTTCGGTGAAGGGCTCCATCCATACCCCAAAGGCCTTGCCACGGTTTTCCAGGAAGACCGCTTTCCACGCATCGTAGCGCATGGCGACAATCTGGCCATCGTCGTTGACGTAAATGAACTGCTTGCGCGGCGGCTCCTCGGTTTTGCCGGTGAAGTAGTCCAGCATATTGGTACCGTCGATATAGTTGCGGTACTTGCGGCCGTTCAGGTTCACGCCTTTCAGCAGTTGATCCTTGATCTTCGTATTACCGGCCGCTGCGGCGAATGTCGGCAACCAGTCCTCGTGGCCGACGATGCCGTTCAGGGTTACGCCCGCGGGAAACTTGCCAGGCCAGCGCACAA